>JBBIPQ010000010.1:0-30030 GCA_037442785.1 Nitrospirota bacterium | reverse complement strand
TACCATTTCTCATAGGTGGTGTCTCCTTCCTTGTTGTTTGTTTTGAATTAAACATTATAGGATACACCGCCTGTTTTTTTACACACTTTTTGATTATACCCCTATCTGCTATAGCACAGGCAATAATATTATTATCATGTTTAAATTTTTTACTGAAGATACGATTAAGTTCATTTAATATAAATGGACATATTACGAGGGAAAACTCTCTCGCTCTTGCCCTGTGTAAAAGGGTAGAACATAAGCCTTCTGTAGCTACTGATGCCACAAGAACATTGGTATCAAATACAACGGTCACGATATAGCTTTAAATACGTCTTCTTCGCTAACCAGTCCGAGTTTTTTTGCCTTTGGCCCCACTGTCTTCTGGATCTCTTTGAGCTTCATTTCCCAGAGAAAGATACTGAGAGATTCCCTCAAAATATCGCTTTTGTTACGACCAGTCTTTTTAGCAAATCTATCAAGTTCCCTTGAGAGGTTTGGCAGGAGACTTATTGATAGCACTGTTCTCATAGATTTTCACCTCACTATTATCAATGGCAAAAGCTGGGAATATTTACTAATAAACCAGATTTTTGTATTATTGTATATGCTTTCAAATGTCCTGAGTGCCTCTGTCATCGGGATAGATGCCTACCCCGTTGAGGTCGAGGTTGACATAACCTCAAAGGGACTTCCGCATTTTTCAATAGTTGGTCTCCCTGACACAGCAGTGAAGGAGAGTAGAGACAGGGTAAAGGCAGCCCTTAAGAATATCGGCTTTAACTTTCCCTTGAAACAGATCACTATCAATCTTGCACCGGCTGACCTGAAAAAGGAGGGGTCGGCCTTTGATCTGCCAATAGCCCTCGGTATCATTGCCTCTGAAGGTATATTGAACCATGAGCTTTTCAGGGGCATGGTATTCTCTGGGGAATTGTCCCTTGATGGAAGGATAAAGCCAGTCAGGGGTGCCCTTTCAATTGCCATAATGGCAAGGGATATGGGCATGAAGGGTGTAGTCTTACCAGTAGAAAGCGCTCCTGAGGCAGCGGTTGTTTCAGGCATAAATGTCTATGCTGCTAAAACACTCCCTGATGTCATCGAGATGATAACATCAGGTCTGATGAACCCCTTCAGCATAGACATAAAAAAGGCAATGGAAAACAACTCAATTTACGATGAAGACTTCTCAGAGGTTAAGGGACAGGAGCATGCAAAGAGGGCGTTGGAGGTTGCTGCTGCTGGTGGTCATAATGTCCTGATGATCGGGCCACCAGGTTCTGGAAAGACTATGCTTGCAAGGAGACTACCAACGATACTGCCAGAGATGACCTTTGATGAGGCCCTCGAGACAACCCGGATCCATAGTGTAGCAGGTCTTCTAAAGGATGGGCAGCCCTTGCTTGCCATAAGGCCCTTCAGGTCTCCTCATCATACCATATCTGATGTTGCCCTTATTGGAGGAGGTCAGATCCCTAAACCAGGAGAGGTGTCCCTTGCCCATAACGGGGTTTTATTCCTTGATGAATTGCCTGAATTTAAGAGAAATGTCCTTGAGGTCTTGAGACAGCCCCTTGAGAATGGTGTGGTTACTGTATCAAGGGCTGTTGCATCCGTCACATACCCAGCCTCTTTCATGCTCATTAGCGCAATGAACCCATGCCCTTGCGGCTACCTTGGAGACGCTCGGCATCAATGCCTCTGTACCCCTGGGCAGATACAGAGGTACAGAAGACGGGTCTCGGGTCCACTTCTTGACAGGATCGATATACATATAGAGGTGCCATCAGTGCCTTACAAGGAACTTTCAACAGAGTACTCCGGCGAAAGATCCGAGATAATAAGAGAAAGGGTTATGAGGGCAAGGGAGATACAGGTCATGAGGTTTAAGGGTGAAAGGGTCTTTTGTAACGGTCAGATGAAGACCAGACATATTAAGAAATTCTGTAAGCCAACAGAGGAGGCCCAGGGATTACTCGACACAGCCATGCATAGACTTGGCCTCAGTGCAAGGGCATACACAAGGATCCTCAAGGTAGCAAGGACTATTGCGGACCTTGAAGGCATGGATAACATCCATTCAACGCATGTCTCAGAGGCAATACAGTACAGAACACTCGATAGGGGAATAATTTAAACGATCCATGGCCGCCCTCCGGTATTCTGGGATATGTCAGTCTTAGATCTTATCGAATCCCTTGAAAGGGACAGACTTTTCCGTCTTCAGATAGCTGAGCACAGGTATATCTCTCCTGTAAAGCCAAGATACAGAAAGCTCAATATAAATGAGAGGCTCAGCGATGTTCTGAAGGCTGAAGGTATTGATAAGTTCTGGAGCCATCAGGTAGAGGCGATAGACCTGATAAGAAAGGGTGAGAATGTGGTAGTCATGACCCCGACAGCCAGTGGCAAGAGCCTCATCTACAATATACCAGTCATTGAATCGATCCTTGAAAGGCCCGAGACAAAGGCCCTTTACATATTCCCCCTCAAAGGTCTTGAACAGGATCAGGTAAAAAACCTTAATAGACTCTTTCACAAGCTTGGCATAGAACCCAGAGGCAGATCAAGATTGAGGATTGAACCTGCAGAGATATACGACGGAGACACAAAACCTTACAGGAGGGCAAAAATAAGAGAGGAACTACCATGTGTGATATTTACGAATCCTGACATGCTTCACTTAGCCATAAATCCTTTCCACAAAAAATGGGAAGGACTCTTCAGGAATCTCAAATATGTGGTGATAGACGAGATCCATTATTACAGCGGTGTCTTTGGTTCAAATGTGGCAAATGTCTTTAGAAGGCTGAGGAGGATCTGCAGATACTGGGGATCTGAACCGCAAGTCATTGCCTGTTCAGCAACCATAGCAAATCCTGAAGACCTTGCAGAGAGGCTCACTAGCCTCCCCTTTAAGGCTGTGACAGAAAGCGGAGCGCCCCAATCAGGTAAACATTTCTTATTTATAAATCCCTTAGAGAGTCCTTACACAGAGGCAACGAGGCTCTTCATAGAATGTCTGAAGGCGGGGCTTAAGACAATAGTATTCACAAAGGCCAGAAAGATCACAGAACTGATATATAGATGGAGCATTGAAAGGGCACCATCCGTTGCACCTTACATCAGTCCTTACAGAGCTGGCTTTCTACCTTCTGAGAGGAGAGAGATAGAGAAGAGACTCTTCAGTGACGAACTCCTTGGAGTCATATCAACAAGCGCCCTTGAACTGGGCATAGATATAGGTGGACTGGATGTATGCATCCTTGTTGGTTACCCTGGATCTATTGCGAGCACCTGGCAAAGGGCAGGGAGGGTCGGAAGGCATGGCCAGGAATCAGCCATATTCATGATAGCCCTTCAGGATGCCCTTGATCAGTACTTTATGAGACACCCTGATTACTTTTTTGAAAGGTCCCATGAGGCTGCTGTTATTGACCCGATGAACAGGAATATCCTCAAGAAACACCTTCCCTGTGCAGCCTCGGAGGTTTATTTAAGGGAAGATGATAGGGTCTATGATATAGAAACGATAAGGCCACTCGTTGATGAACTCACTCAGGAAGGGGCCCTTAACCAGGGTAAAAAAGGCGATATCTGGTTTTCTAAAAAAAGACTCCCCCAGAGGGATGTGAGTATAAGGGCTACAGGGGAGTCCTTTGTCATATTCAATGGTGATGGAAGGATGATTGGGGAACTGAGCGGGTTCAGGGTGTTTCGTGAGGCCTTTCCTGGTGCCATTTATCTCCATAGGGGTAGGCAGTATATGGTCACTGACCTTGACCTCAAGGATAAAAAGGTCTTCTGTAGAGAGATTGATGTCAATTACTATACCCATGCCCTGAGCAGGGAGGATACCGAGATATTAAGGGAAAAGGAGGTAAAGAGGCTTGAAAGATTCACTGTAAGGTGGGGAGATATAAGAATGACCCAGAAGGTCATCGGTTATGAGAGGAGAAATATCTTTGACAGGACAAGGCTATCAAGACATGAGATCTCAATGCCTGAATATGTATTTGATACAGAAGGATTATGGATTATTTTAGAAAAAGGACTTGCCTCATCTATTGAGGCATCAGGCTATGACGTTGCCGGGACGTTGCATGCCACAGAGCATGCCACCATAGCCTGTATGCCTTTATTTGCCCTCTGCGATAAGGGAGACATCGGTGGTTTGAGCTATACCATTTATCCATCCCTGGGTAAACCCGTGATATTCATTTATGATGGATATGAGGGTGGCGTGGGTTTGACAAAGAGGGCCTTTGATGTAATTGAGGAATGGTTTAAGACCGCCCTGACAATAATAAAGGAGTGCCCCTGCGAGGATGGATGTCCATCCTGTGTTCAGGACCCTCAATGCGGATCAGCTAATCAGCCCCTCAATAAGGAAGGAGCAATCTTCCTCATCGAAAAGTGGCTCTGGCAGTAGGGTATTCAGGGAGTCAGAAAGACTTGCTGGAATCTCATCTCTGACTTTCTGGAGACAGTTAATTGACAAAGAAGAGGGGTAATAAATATAATTAAAAAATATCAAAATGATTTCAGGAGGTTGTGATGGCAGAAGGGATTATCAATGTTACTTCCCAGACTTGGGATAGCGAGGTGTTACAGAGCAAAGGTATTGTTATGGTTGATTTCTGGGCTGTATGGTGCGGTCCCTGTAGAATGATAGCACCAACCGTTGAAGAACTCGCAAAAGAATATGCGGGAAAGATAAAGGTGGCAAAACTAAATACCGACGAAAATCCTGACATAGCAAGCCGCTATAAGATAATGGGTATTCCAACCATTATGTTTTTTAAGGACGGAGAGAAGGTTGATCAGATCGTGGGGGCCGTCCCTAAACCACAACTCAAGGCAAAGATAGAATCTCTTCTATCCTGAGACAGTCCACTAATTATGAACATACGGAAAAGTTTTACATTGGCCATTATTGTCATCATGACAATAATGGCGATCTCTTGTGCAAAAGAAAAAAAACAGGCGGTTCAGGGAGGAGAGGCCCCTGATTTCACACTCACTGATTTAGACGGTAGGGAGGTCAGCCTTTCGGGTCTCAGGGGAAAGGTTGTCTTGCTCGAATTCTGGGCAAACTGGTGCCCTCCGTGTAGAGAATCTATTCCAGCCATGAATGAGATTTACAAAAGGTATAGCGATAAAGGGCTGGTTCTCCTGGGCATCTCTGTTGATAAAGGACAGAACATAGTGGAAGATTTGCGCACCTTTGTGAGGGAATATTCGATTCAGTATCCTGTTGCCGTGGATAGCAAAAACGTTAGCAACCTTTACGGTGTTTACAGTATCCCCACCACGGTCTTGATAGACAGGGGTGGAAAGATAGTGTTAAAGAACATAGGTTTTAGTCCAGAGACAAAAGAAAGTCTGTCCTCGGAGATTAAAAGGCTACTTTGATGTTTGAGGCATTATCAGAGAAGCTCGAACAGATATTCAAGAAACTCAGAAGCAGAGGTATCTTAAAGGAAGAGGATGTTGATCTTGCCCTTAAAGAGGTGAGGCTTGCCCTCTTAGAGGCTGATGTTAACTTTAAGGTTGTAAAGGAATTTGTTCAGCATGTAAGGGAAAAGGCGATAGGCAAGGATGTTCTTGAAAGCCTTACCCCAGGGCAACAGGTCATAAAGATAGTCCATGCTGAATTATGTGAACTCCTCGGAAGCACCAACAGCCGGATACAGCTTGCTCCAAATCCACCAACCGTTATCATGATGGTTGGTCTTCACGGATCTGGGAAGACAACAACGTCAGCAAAGCTTGCAAACATGTTCAAGAAAGAAGGACGGAGGCCTTTGCTTGTAGCAGCAGACCTTCAAAGGCCAGCTGCCATAGATCAGCTTATAACCCTTGGCAAACAGATAAACACCCCTGTCTTTTATTCTAAGGAGGAAAAGAATCCTGTAAATCTATGCCTTGAGGCCTTAAAGAAGGCAAGACTCGATGCGCAGGATATCGTGATCCTCGACACCGCTGGAAGGCTACATGTTGATGATAGCCTTATGGAGGAATTAAAGGAGATAAAGGATAAGGTATTGCCCAGGGAGACCCTTTTAGTGGCGGATGCCATGACCGGGCAGGATGCAGTAAATATAGCAAAGAGTTTCAATGACCGGATCGGGATAGATGGAATCGTGCTTACAAAGATGGATGGGGATGCGAGAGGTGGTGCAGCCCTGTCAATAAGGTATGTGACGGGTAAGCCTGTAAAACTTATAGGGACGGGCGAAAAGATCGATATGCTCGAACCCTTCTACCCTGAAAGGATTGCCTCAAGGATACTCGGAATGGGCGATGTCATGACGTTGATCGAACAGGCTGAGAAGGCTTATTCCAAAAAAGAGGCAGAGAAACTTCAGGAAAAGATCCTCACCGAGTCCTTTACCTTTGATGACCTTAAGGAGCAGATAAGAAAGATAAGGAATATGGGGCCAATAGAGAATCTCCTGAGCATGATACCAGGGATGGGCAAGATCAAGGACATCTCGATAGATGAAAGGGAGTTTGTGAAGGTTGAGGCTATCATAAACTCAATGACAAAGGAAGAAAGAAGGAATCATAACATAATAAATGGAAGCAGAAGAAGGAGGATCGCTGCTGGCAGTGGTACAACCGTGACAGATGTCAACAGGTTATTAAAACAATATGTGGAAATGAAGAAGATGTTAAAGATGTTCAAAGGGAAGAAGGGCATAAGATTGCCAAAGGTCTTCCCCTTCTGACCTTTACTTTACAGAGGGTGATGTATTAAAATTATAGGCAGTTTCGAAGAGGAGGTGTTTAATTGGTAAAGATCAGGTTGACAAGGATGGGTTCTCATAAAAAACCCTTTTACAGGTTGATCGTGGCAGACTCGAGGGCAAGAAGGGATGGACCTTTTATTGAGATCCTCGGAACCTATAATCCCAGGAGGGATGCTGAAACAAAGATAAATACAGAAAAGGCAAAGTACTGGCTTCAACAGGGAGCACAACCTACAGATATCGCTAAAAAACTTTTACAAAGGGCCGGATTGTAATCGGTCAATATTCGAATGGAGGTAGATGGAAGATGAAAGAATTAGTCGAAGTTATGGCCAAAGCTCTGGTTGACAAACCTGAAGAGGTAAGCGTTAAGGAGGTGGATGGCGAAAAGACAACGGTCTTTGAGCTAAGGGTTTCAGCGAGTGATCTTGGAAAGGTAATAGGGAAACAGGGTAAGACAGCCCGTGCCATGAGGACAATACTGGGGGCAGCTGGCACGAAACTCGGGAAACGCTGCGTGCTCGAGATACTCGAATAATACCAATTCGTGCGACAGTGCGGCAGAGCGACAGTCAAATTATGGAAAATTCATTCCTTATAAAAAACTATCGCACTGTTGCACCGTCGCACTAAATCCTGATATAAAAACCGAATCCTCCCAGCAGACTTTGCCTTTCACCCCCGCAATGATGACCTTTGATATAATAACAATCTTTCCATCCATATTCCATGCATACCTTTCTGAGGGTATATTGAGAAAGGCAATAGAGAGGGGAATCGTAAGTGTAAGGGTTCATAATTTGAGGGATTATACGACAGACAGACATAGAACCGTTGATGATTACCCTTACGGTGGAGGCCCTGGGATGGTTATGAAGCCAGAACCATTCTTCAAGGCGGTGAAGGCTATTATGTCTGATGGGATGGAGTCCTGTACCATATTGTTAAGTCCGCAGGGTGAGATATTCAATCAGGAGAAGGCTGCTATGCTTTCAAGGATGAATAAGAGACTCATACTTCTCTGTGGTAGGTATGAGGCCATAGACGAGAGGGTCAGGACTAAACTTGTGGACATGGAGTTGTCCATTGGTGATTATATATTGACTGGCGGTGAACTGCCAGCTTTGGTTATAATAGACAGCATAGTCAGGTTATTGCCAGGCGCACTTGGTGACGAGGAATCCCTGAAAGAGGAATCCTTTACGTGGGGTATCCTGGATTATCCTCATTACACAAGGCCTGCAGAATACGAAGGTCTCAGGGTACCTGATGTGTTGCTTTCAGGACATCATGAAAGGATAGCATTATGGAGAAGGAAGGAGGCACTGAGAAGGACACTGAAGAGAAGACCAGACCTTTTAGAAAAGGCAGAACTTACAGATATTGACCGCAAACTAATATTAGAGATAAAGGAGGAATACGATGAGCTTCATTCAGGCGATTGAGGAAGGATTTAAGAAGGAGGTCCCTCAGTTTAATATTGGTGATAGGGTAAGGGTTCATGTCAAGGTCATTGAGGGAGATAAGGAGAGGATCCAGCCCTTTGAGGGAGTGGTAATATCAAGGAAAGGAAGCGGTATAAAGGAGACATTCATTGTAAGAAAGATCTCCTTTGGCATAGGTGTGGAACGAATATTCCCTGTTCACTCACCAACAATAGAAAAGATAGAGGTGATCAGGAAAGGGGTTGTAAGAAGGGCGAAACTTTACTACTTAAGAAGCAAGAAAGGAAAGGACGCAAAGATAAAGGAAGAAGAAAGATAGACCGTTATCCGTTAGCCGAACTCCATGAACGGACAATGGGCAACGAATAATGGACAACGGATGACGGATATTTATCAATTTGATCAATCCCTGAGGAAAAAGGGATTTAAGCTGATTGCCGGGATAGATGAGGCTGGTAGAGGCCCCCTGGCTGGTCCTGTTGTCGCTGCTGCAGTAATATTGCCTTTCGATAAGAGATTTAATGGTCTCAGGGACTCTAAAAAGGTCCCTGAGAAAGAGAGAGAATCCCTATTCTGGGATCTTCTATGTGATAGCATCGACATTGGTATAGGGGTCGTAGATCATGATCTGATTGACAGGATGAATATCAGGAATGCCACTATCCTTGCTATGAAAAGGGCCATTATGGATCTTCAGCATAAGCCAGATCTACTACTAATAGACGCAATGAATATACCAGACATGGAGATTGATCAGATTTCCCTGATTAAGGGTGAATCAAAGAGCGCCTCAATAGCTGCTGCCTCTATAGTGGCTAAGGTGACAAGGGATAAGCTGATGGATCATTATGACCGTCAATACCCTGAGTATGGTTTCGGTAAGCACAAGGGTTATGCTACAAAGGAACATATAGAGAAGATCATTGCTCATGGTCCATGTGAGATTCATCGGAGGAGCTTTGAGAAGGTCATGTCACTATCGTTACCCTTTTCGGGTGAATAGGTGAAGGAGGATTTATGGACAGGGAAAGGATAGAAGAAGGCCTTGAGTTGATCTGGCTTCTTGAAGAGGATAATCACCATGAACTTGAGAGGTTCAGGCTGAATTCTGATGACCCTGATATCGATTCCCTCATTGATCTAATGAGACAGGAGGAATTGATAAGCATTAAGGATGGTATGATCTTTCTGACAGAAAAGGGATCGAAAAGGGCCAGGGCCTTAATAAGAAGACATCGCCTTGCAGAAAGGCTTTTCACGGATGTCTTTGAGATGAAGGCAGATCAGGTTGAGGATGATGCCTGTAAGATGGAACATATACTGAGCGAGGAATTAACAGACAGCGTCTGCACATTCCTTGGTCATCCTCCAGCCTGTCCCCATGGAAAACCGATCCCGAGGGGAGAATGCTGCGAGAAATACAGGACAGAGGTCACGCCTGTCGTTGTTAGACTCTCTGAGTTTGAGATAGGCTCAGAAGGAAGGATCGTCTTCATAATCCCCTCAGAGGCTGCCAGACTCGGCAGGCTGAGTTCCATAGGAATAGCCCCCGGCAGTATTATAAGGCTCATTCAGAAGGTTCCTTCTTATGTGATCCAGATAGAGGAAACCACTATAGCGATAGACCCTGAGATAGCAAGGGATATACTGGTTAAAAGGATTGGATGATACCTAAAAATGAAACCACCTTTTCTTTTCCTTCAGCCCATCCATCATCTTTTTTAGCTCATTGAGGGTCTTAAGCATATCCCCTTGTTGCCTCTTTAGGTCCTTGATCTCAGATGTGATATTAACTGAGAATTCCCTGAGGGCGTTTGAGATATCATCCTTTATCCCTTTCGTAGCAGCCGTCAGTCTGTCAAGGGAATCAACTATCTTTTCTAATTCCTCCCTGTAATCAGGGATTGAATATGAAACCTTTCCTTCCTCCTCTACAGGCTCTACTATCTCTTCGGTTCTCCCAGGAGTTTCTTCTGACTTTTTTTGGGGTCCCTCCTCCCTTAGAATCTCCTCCTTTTCCTCGAATCTTTCCCTTTCAGGGACCTTAATGGTTACTGTTTCCCTGGGAGATGTAATATCAACCCTGTGCTTTTTTGATATATCCTTTAGGAGTAATCTTGTAATTAGCTCAAAGGTCTCTTTCACACCTCTACCATTCAATGCCTCTGCCTCAAGATAAGGATAACCCTTTTTATTCAGATCACTATTTAGCTCATCAATCGAAAGCAGGTTTGTTAGATCTCTCTTATTGTACTGAAGGACAACAGGGATGCTATCAGGATCAATATTATTTGATACAAGGTTCTCCCTCATATTATTGAGGCTCTCTATATTCTGCTCCCTCATCTCCTTCTGTGAATCTGCCACAAAGACAACTGCATCAGCCCCCTTCAGGACAAGCCTTCTTGTTGCATTGTATCTTATCTGACCGGGAACTGTGTAAAGCTGGAATCGAAGGCTAAAATCCCTGATCTTTCCCAGGTCAACCGGTAAAAAGTCAAAGAAGAGTGTCCTGTCAGATTCTGTAGACAGGGATATGAACTTACCCTTCTGGGATGGGTCGAGGATGGAATAAAGATGTTGCAGGTTCGTGGTCTTACCACTGAGACCAGGTCCGTAGTATACGACCTTCAGGGTTATCTCTTTTGTTACATAATTAAAAAAGGCCACATCAAATTATAGCATAGACACCATTCTTGGTGTAACTCTTGACCTTATACATTGCATCGTCCGCAAGTTTTATTAACTCCTCTTTAGTCTTTGCACTCCTCGGGTAGGAGGCAACACCAAAGCTTGCGGTCAGTCTTATATTATAACCATCCTTCTTAAGAAATATATTCCTCTCTATCATTCTCCTGAGCCTCTCTGCAACCTTCATGGCGCTTTCGGGCATGGTCTGGGGAAGGACTATAACGAACTCATCACCCCCGTAACGGGCAATGATGTCTATTGATCTCAGGCTCTTCATCAGGAGTTGTCCAGTCTCGACAAGGACCTTGCTTCCCACGAGATGACCAAAATTATCATTAACATGCTTGAAGTTATCAATGTCCATGAATATCAGGGATACCGATGTCTTTGATCTCTCACTCCTCTGTATCTCCACCTCTATTGTCCTATTGAGATACCTTGAGTTGAAAAGTTTTGTAAGGTCATCTGTTACAGCAAGCTCTGCCATCTTCTGATAAAGGGTTACCCTCTCTATGGCCAGGGATATGTAATTTGCAATCTTTAATAGGAAATCTAAATCATTCTTCGTAAAGGGTTCGGCATCGGAACTCCCAAGTTCCATCACCCCTATAACCCTTCCTCTGCTTTTCACTGGAATGCACATCAACGAGCGAATGCTATTATGGTCTAAAATGTCACAGGCAGATCTCTTATCCTTTGTGACATCAGGCACTATAATGGGTATCCCCTCTTTCAAAACCCATCCAGGGATACCCTCCCCTGGTTTTAATCTGACCTTTGATTGCTTCTCTCTGGATGGTTTGACACTTGTCTTTTCAAGCACAAGTTCACCTGTCTCCTCATCAAGGAGAAAGATTGACCATCTTGACGCCCCCAGCACCTCCCTAACCTTCTTCATAATCAGAACCAGCATCTTATCAAGCTCCATGTTAGAAACGAGGATAGATCCAATATCCTCAAAGAAATGGAATTCCATCTCCATAGAGATCATGCCTTCTCTTAACCTTCTATTTTCCTCAACCACATGCCTTTCTGAAATAAGTCTTTCAGAGAGAAAGGTTATCTCCCTTTCACTAAAGCTATATACAGGATAGATCAGGGGAAGATTAAGCCACGGCGAGAATCCCCGAAAAGAGTTGTCAAGGGATATCACCAATTTTGGCGTATCCCTGTAGATCTTCTTGAAGTCCTTAAAATATTCCTCTTTACACTGATTCTTCTCTATAAGAAATAATAAAAAGTTCTCACGGCTGTTAAGATTATTTAGAGACTTATACTGCAAAACCTCACCATATCGGTTCAAAAAGGAAAGGTTTTTACCGATCAGATTCTCACCAATTACAGCAACCTTAGGCATTCATGCCACAGCACTTTTTATATTTCTTCCCACTACCGCAGGGACAGGGGTCATTTCTTCCTATCTTCTTACCTCTTGTGACTGGCTGGTTCTGTTCGGCACTCTCACCGCGATTGTACCTCATCTGTCTCTGGATGGGTCTCTTTGAGATCCTCTCTTCCTCAGATCTTACCTGAATCTTGAAGAGCCTGGTAATTGCATCCATTGAGATTCGAGATGTCATATCCGCAAAGATCTCAAAGGCCTCCTTCTTATACTCTGTTAAGGGGTCCCTCTGACCATATCCTCTGAGCCCTATCCCCTCCTTCAAATGATCCATTGCAAGGAGATGGTCCTTCCACTGGGCATCCAGCACCTGAAGGAATATGACCTTCTCAAGATAACGCATCATCTCACTGCCTATTTCCATCTCCTTCTTCTCATAGGCAGACTTAATCTTCTCAGACAGAAACTCCCTCAATGAGTTAATATCTTCTGGCATGTCCTCAACAGTCACTGCAAAGATACCGTAAATGCTGTCCTTCAGCGCCTTTATATCCCATTCCTCATGATATTTGTTCTCAGGGCAGTATATCTCTATCAATTCATCAATGGTGTCATCTATTATCTGTAATATCCTTTCCTTTAAACCCTCGCCCTGAAGAACCTCTCTCCTGAAGGCGTATATCTCTGTCCTCTGCTTATTCATCACATCATCATACTCAAGGAGGTGTTTCCTTATGTCAAAGTTATGGGCCTCCACCCTCTTCTGGGCATTCTCTATGGCCTTTGATACCATCCTGTTCTCAATCGGCACATCCTCATCCATTCCGAGCCTTCCCATGAGACCAGCAATCCTGTCAGAACCAAATATCCTCATCAGATCGTCTTCAAGAGATATATAAAACCTTGACGAACCAGGATCACCCTGTCTGCCAGAGCGACCCCTCAACTGGTTATCTATCCTCCTTGCCTCATGCCTTTCTGTGCCAAGTATATGTAATCCACCAAGGGCTACAACCTTTTCTCTGTCCTTCTTGCAGATCTCCTCTGCCTTCCTCAGGGCCTCTTGCCACTCCTCCTCAGTGTAATCCTTTTTATCTGCAAGAAACTGCCTGGCAAGACCCTCTGGATTACCACCAAGGATTATGTCAGTCCCCCTACCAGCCATGTTTGTGGCTATCGTGACTGAACCGCTTCTGCCTGCCTGGGCAATGATCTCTGCCTCACGCTCATGATACTTTGCATTGAGTACTGAATGGGGAATCCCTTTCTTCTTTAACATGCTACTCAGTATCTCTGACTTTTCTATAGAGATAGTCCCCACAAGAACAGGTTGACCCTTCCTGTGGCATTCCTCTATCTCCCTTATAACTGCATTGAATTTGGCCTTCTCGGTCTTATAGATCACATCAGGGTAATCAACCCTTATCATCGGTTTGTTCGTGGGTATAACAACCACATCAAGGTTATATATCTTTGCAAACTCCTCTGCCTCTGTATCAGCAGTTCCTGTCATCCCAGCCAGTTTCTTATACATCCTGAAATAGTTCTGGAATGTAATAGTTGCAAGGGTCTGATTCTCGCTCTCTATCTTTACGCCCTCTTTTGCCTCTATTGCCTGATGCAGGCCATCGCTCCATCGCCTACCCGGCATCAGTCTCCCGGTAAACTCATCAACAATGATAACCTCTCCGTCCTTAACAACATAGTCAACATCCCTTTTATATAGATTGTGGGCTCGGAGACCCTGGAGGACATGATGGACAAGTTCTATATTTGATGGATCATAGAGATTGGAAATACCAAGAAGTTGTTCAATCCTCGAGTTGCCCTCCTCAGTCAGTATAACTGTCCTGGCCTTTTCATCAACAGTGTAATCTATGTCCCTTCTCAACTTTGGTATGATCTTGTCTATCCTGTAATACTTATCTGTTGATTCCTCTGATGGACCGGATATGATTAGAGGAGTCCTTGCCTCATCAATTAAGATGCTGTCAACCTCATCAACAATAGCATAGTTCAGTTCCCTCTGAACATACTGGGAGAGGTCATACTTCATATTGTCCCTTAGATAATCAAAGCCAAACTCATTGTTAGTGCCATAGGTAATATCTGAATTGTATGCCCTCTGCCTCTCCTCATCGGTAAGCCCATGAACAATAACCCCCACAGATAAACCAAGAAACTCATAGATAGGACCCATCCATCTGGCATCCCTCTTTGCAAGGTAATCATTAACAGTCACCACATGCACGCCCTTGCCAGTAAGGGCATTCAGGTATACAGGGAGAGTTGCGACAAGGGTCTTTCCTTCACCTGTCTTCATCTCCGCAATCTTGCCCTCGTGAAGCACAATACCACCAATGAGCTGGACATCAAAGTGCCTCATCTTCAACACCCTCTTAGAGACCTCCCTGACAACCGCAAAGGCCTCTGGAAGGAGGTCATCAAGGGTCTCACCCGCCTCTATCCTCGACCTGAATTCATCTGTCTTTGACCTCAACTGAGAATCACTAAGGGAGGCTATCTCCGGCTCAAGTGAGTTTATCCTTTCCACGATAGGCCAGAGTCGTTTCAACTCCCTCTCATTCTTTGTTCCGAATATCTTCTTCAGGATCATCTGAACCATACTAATTAATAATAAAGTAATTTCCCCTTTAATTGCAACAACAGTGCAACAGTCAAGCACCCCCTGCGACATCCGTTGCCTCAGGCATCTGATATAAGTTAAAATAATCAAATGCTAATAGGTATAATCTCAGACAGCCATGATGATATGGCATCGATAAAAAAGGCTGTTGAGATCCTTAATGACCGCAGGGTCTCGAGGGTCATCCATGCTGGCGATATTGTGTCTCCTTTTACATTCGAGGTCTTTAATGACCTTAAGGGAGATTTTACAGGCATATTCGGAAACAATGATGGTGATAGACTTCTTCTAAAGGAAAAGTCTGGCAACAGAATCCACAATCAGCCACTAACAATAAATATTGAAAAGAAAAGGGTCATAGTAGTTCACGAGCCCCACATCGTCAATGAACTTGCTGAATCAGGGCATTTCGATATTATCATATACGGACATACCCACAGGCCTGATATAAGAAAGGTAAAGGATACCCTCGTAATAAATCCAGGGAAGGTCGCTGTTCTGCATAAGGGGAGGTCAACCCTTGCTATCCTGGATACGCGTTCAATGGATGTTGAGTTAATAGAACTATAATCATGGAACTGCCCAGATAATGGGATTCAAGAATCTTAAACTCAGCACAAAGTTTACCCTCGTAGCAGGGCTTATAATCCTTGTATTCTGTATCATCTTTTCAACCCTTCTATATCTTCATCTAAGGAACAGGGTCATTGAAGATGCGAATGAAAAGACCCTGATTATACTAACCCAGATAAGTGCACTGGGAGACTACATAAAGAATACCCTCAGGCCGAGGATATTTGAACACTTTCCAACCATAGCTGAAGATGAGGATTTTTTAGTTGAGGCTATGTCCACAACCCATGTCACGCAGGAGGTAATGAGAAGATTCAACGTAAATCTCAAGGATTATGTATACAAAAGGGTTTCCCTTAACCCTCTTAACCCAAGGAACAGGGCAGACAGACTCCATGAGGGATTAATTGAATTCTTTAGGAATAATAAAGGCATGACCTCCTGGAACGGCATAATGAAGATCGGAGGAGAGGAGTTTCTTATAAGGGCAAGAGTTATAGTGGCTGACAGTGGTTGCCTTGCCTGTCATGGTGATCCATTAAGAGCGCCAAAGGGGCTTATAAAAAAATATGGCATCAGTTCGGGGTTTAACTGGAAGGATGGGGATATAATGGGCGTTGAATCTGTTGCCATTCCTATAGCGGTTGCACTGGCACAGGTAAAGAACATTGCTATTTCAACATTTATCTTTGGATTCCTGACAATGGTTTTCCTATTCTTATCCCTCGAGGGTGCATTCTGGAGACTCGTGAGTAAACCCTTAAACATGATGACAACCCTTTTCAATGGCATAGTTAAGGGAACCGAGCCCCTAAATCAGGTGCTTCCCATCAATAGAGCAGATGAGATAGGTGAATTGACAGCCTCCTTTAATCAGATGGCAAGACACCTCTTTGATGCCCAGGAAGGGATGAGAAAACAGGCAGAAACCCTCAGGTCAATCTTTGAAAGCATAAGTGATCCACTGGCACTCGTGAATCCTGATTGTTCCCTTGACATGACGAATACAGCCTACAGGGATTGGGTAGATAGGGGAGCGAGTGCTGTATTTACAAAAAGATGTCACCCTGAGAATTGTGATGCGGACACCCTCTGCCCTGTCTGCTTCCTTGAGAAGGTTAAAAGGGAGAAGAAGGCTATATCCGAGTACTGGGAGGGTTATGATAACAGATACTATTATATACACCTCTATCCTGTATTTGATGAGGAAGGAGAGGTCATAAAGGTCGTCCATTATGTAAAGGATGTGACTGAAAAAAGGGAGATGGAGGAACAGATGCGTCTTGCAGAAAAGATGGCTGCTATAGGCCAGCTCTCCGCAGGTATTGCCCATGAGATCAACAATCCCCTTGGTGGCATAAGGCTCTGTTTCAATAATCTCATCTCAACTGTGATGGACGAAGAGACAAGGAAAAATCATGTGGAGGTTATAAATACTGGCCTTGAGAGGATTCAGGGCATTGTGAGGCAGTTACTGGATTTCTCAAAAAAGACATCCCTTTCAGTATCTCCTGTATCGGTGGATAGACTCATTACAAATGTCCTTAAGCTTGTTGAATATAGTGCTGAAAGAAAAGGGATAAAGATAATCAGGGATACCATAGATGGAATCCCTGAGATTATGGTAGACCGTAACAAGATGGAACAGGTATTTCTCAATATCATCCTTAATGCGATTCAGGCTATGAACGGCCCTGGAATATTGACCATCGGGACATCCCTGAATAATGGACGATGCATCATAACCTTCAGGGATACTGGACCTGGTATCCCCCCTGAGGTGATGCCCTATATCTTCGATCCCTTCTTCACGACAAAACCTGTTGGGGAAGGTACAGGCCTTGGCCTGTCAGTGAGCAAATCAATAGTGGAACAGCATGGGGGAAGAATCAGCGTCGAGTCCAGAGAAGGATTAACAGAGTTCAGGGTCGAGTTGCCTGTGGCTGTGGGAAATTAACAGATGAAGCCCAAGATACTTATAATCGAGGATGAACCCACCATGAGGATAGGCATGAGCCATCTCCTGTCATCATCAGGCTATGATGTTAAATCTTGCCAGGATGGAATAGAAGGTGTTGCTGCTATTGAAAGAGAGGCCTTTGATCTCGTCATAACGGATATGAGGTTACCAGGGATGGACGGCCTTTCAATATTGAACAGGGTCAAGGCTGTCTCTCCATCAACTGGTGTGATAATTATAACGGCCTATGCAGAGGTTAAGACAGCGGTTCAGGCTATTAAGGACGGTGCCTTTGATTATGTTTCAAAACCCTTTTCTAACGATGAGTTGCTCATCCTGATTGAGAGATTTTTAAGGTTCAGGAATATCGAGACAGAACTTCACAGACTGAGGGAGAAGGTAGCAGAAAGAAGCGGATTCGAAAAGCTCATAGGGATCAGTCCATCCATGAAGGCTATATTTGACAGGATAGAGGCCATAGCTGATACGGACGTTCCTGTATTGATTCAGGGAGAAAGCGGCACAGGGAAGGAACTTGTGGCAAATGCCATTCATAATCTAAGCTCACGAAGAGAGAAGGTATATGTGAAGATAAACTGTGCAGCCATACCTGAAAACCTCTTTGAGTCAGAGATATTCGGTCATGAAAAAGGTGCCTTCACAGGAGCCTCAGAAACCAGAAAGGGAAAGTTCGAGATTGCCAATGGTGGCACCTTATTCTTTGATGAGATCGGAGATATGCCCTTAGGATTACAGCCAAAACTCCTGAGGGTTATTGAAGAGAATCTCGTTTACCGCCTTGGGGGTGCTGAACCCATAAAGGTGAATGTAAGGGGTATATACGCAACGAGCAAGAATCTGAAGGAACTCATAAAGACAGGCTCTTTCAGGGATGATCTCTTTTACAGGATAAATGTCGTGCCAATCACAATCCCTCCCCTCAGGGAAAGAAAGGAGGATATCCCCTATCTGATAGACCACTTCCTTGAATGTTTTTGTAATAAGTACTCAAAATCTGTTATCAAGGTTACCCCGTTAGCTTATGAAAGCCTTATATCTTACAGTTACCCTGGCAATGTGAGGGAATTGAAGCATGCCCTTGAAAGGGCGGTCTTGCTATCCAGAAATGGGATAATAGACTTAAATGACCTTCCAGAGGAATTCCAGGGCATTAACAGGGAAAAACCAGTGATCCCTCTGCATCTTCCGCTCCATGATGGGGTAACAAACCTTGAAAGGGAGATGATCATCAATGCACTGAAGGAGTCAAAAGGCAAGAGGATAGAGGCAGCCAGGAGACTGGGTATAAGCAGAAAGGTTCTCTGGAAGAAGATGAAGGAATATAACATTAAATAGGGCAGCTATGTTCCCTTGCAGAAACATGTAACAAATCTTATTCGTTCCCAATAAGGGACATTATCGAAGGTCTATTCCAATCCTTTTTAAAAAAATTAAGGTCTTTTAATACTTTCAGTACCAGGCATCTATATTGCTTTACTAATGTCAATCCTGTCTGAAAAAGGAGGTGAAGATTCAGTCAACTGGAATTACAATCCAACTGGTAAAAACATATCTTGCGATGCTTGATTCCAAAATCTTTTTTAATGAGGAGGTAGTATGGAGGAGAAGAAAGTAGGCATAAGTGAAGACTGGCTTGCCTTCTGGCTTGCCATGTTTATCTTCGCCCTTTCTATGCTGTCCTTTGCAGGGGTAAATGTCTTTGGCTGGGTCATATCAACAAAGGTATGGACAGACCTGTCAAAGGCTATGGCCCCAGTATCTTCAACATTACAGCCACTGAAGGGTGAGATAACAAAGATTGAGGACAATAAGGTCACTATCAAGAAGGCTGATGGAAAGGAAGAGACCATCACTGTCAAAGATGCTGCTGCCTTAAAGGTAGGAGACACCTATGAAAGAAAGGGCCTCAGCGGTTTTACATCCATAGTGCTGACATATATCTTCTTGCTTGTCCTGATGAGCATAGGTGCTGCCCTTCTAAAGGCAAATGTGGGTAAGTTCGCTATTGGATTCACGATCATATTCTGGCTCAGTTATGCGTGCTGGTTGATTGGTCATTATGCCTATATTGCAGCTACGGATGCGAAGAAGGCAGGAGTTCCCTGGTCCCTGAAACTTACTGGTGAAGCAGGTTTTATCGTTGCCCTTTTGGCAGGTCTATTCATAGGAAACTTCACACCCGGCTTTGCAAACTTTTTAAAGGAGGCGGTAAGACCCGAACTCTATATCAAGACAGGAATAGCTCTAATGGGTGCCCTTCTTGGCCTCAAATCAGCCCAGGCCTTTGGACTCGCCTCAGCAGTCCTATTCAGGGGTCTCTGTGCCATAATCGAGGCATACCTGATTTACTGGGCCCTTGTCTATATTATAGCAAGGAAGTACTTCAAGTTCAGTAAGGAGTGGGCTGCTCCTCTTGCATCAGGTATCTCCATATGCGGTGTTTCTGCTGCCATTGCAACAGGGGGGGCTATTAAGGCAAGGCCTGTAGTGCCTATCATGGTCTCTTCCCTTGTTGTCATCTTTGCGGTGATGGAGCTCATAATACTTCCATTTTTCGCCCAGGCCTTTCTATGGAAGGAACCCATGGTCGCTGGTGCGTGGATGGGACTTGCGGTTAAGACAGATGGCGCTGCCTTTGCAAGCGGTGCAGTTGTGGATGCCCTTGTAAGGGCAAAGGCAGAGACAGCAGCTGGTATTAAGTATGAGCCAGGCTGGATGCTTATGGCAGCCTCAACTACAAAACTCTTTATCGACATCTTTATAAGCATCTGGGCCTTTATACTTGCCGTCATATGGTGCGCAAAGATAGAGTGCAAGCCTGGTGAAAAGGTTCAGGCTGGAGAGATATGGAAGAGATTCCCGAAGTTCGTCCTCGGTTACGCCATCACCTTTATAGTGCTTCTGCTCATCTCCGTCTCACCTACGGCCAGTGTTACCCCTGTAGAGAACGAGATAAAGGCGATCAAAAAGGAGATAACTGCCACAGAAAAACAACTTGCTACTGTGACAGACCCTGCCCAGCAGGCAGTACTTAATGATAAGATAAAGGCCAGTAAGGAAAAGATAAAAGGCCTTGAGGCAGAGATAAAAGAGCCAAAGAAGACAATAGCTGCAGCCAAGGAGGCAACTGCCGGAACAAATGCCTTAAGGGTGATGTTCTTCCTGATCACATTCTTTACAATCGGAATCGTCTCCAACTTCAAACATCTCTGGGAAGAGGGAATAGGAAAGCTGGCTGTGGTCTATCTCCTCTGTCTATTTGGTTTCATACTATGGATAGGGTTACTGATATCATGGATATTCTTCCATGGGGTAAAGCCACCAATAATAAGCGGATAGGGATTTAGAATCTAAGGGAGGTGAACAAATGCCAGAGGAACCAAGACTTGCTGAAGAATTGAAAAAGATGGAGTATGAGCCACTCCTTCCTGTTGAAAAGAAGCTCGTCGGATGGAGTATTGCACTGGGCATAATACTGCTTGGCATACTCGTCTGGATAAGTTATACCTTTTTCCCGTCAACACATTAATCAAATCTTCTAACCCCCTCGGGAGGCCATAATACATGGCCTCCCTTCTTTTTATTGCCATACAACCTATCTTTGGGTTATTCTTTAAATATGAGTGAACTGGAAAGGATCCATCACCTCGAAAAAAAACTACATCAGAAGGCTCGAGAGATATCCCTTCTTAAGGAGATGAGCCTTTTCTTTACCACAAATCTTCAACAGACCCTTGACCTCTTTTGTTACCGACTCGGCATATTGACTGATGCGAAATTCGTAAGACTTTATCTTATCGACAAATCATGTACAAAGTTAACACTTCGATCAGGTTATAACCTCTCGGAAAGGTATCTTGAAATGGTCAAGGACAGATATGAGGTAGCCATAGGTGCTGTCCCGTGCGGAAAGGCTGTAAAGGAGAGGACCCCTTATATCGTAAATAATGTAATCACCGACGATGTCTTTTCACCGTGGAGGGAGGTGACCATGCTACATGGTTATTCATCCTACCTGGCCTTTCCCCTTATTGTATCTGGCAGGGTAGTTGGTGCAGTGGACATCTTTTTTGAAGAGTTCAGGGATTTCCAGGAAGAAGATATAAATTTAATAAACGTCCTCACAAATGCAGGCGCTCTGGCAATCGAGAATGCCCTATTAATTGAAAAGATTGCAAACATATCGATACTCGATGAGGAGACAGGGGCATTTAATCTCAAATACTTTGGCGAGACCTTCAAAAGGGAATTAGAAAGATCCATAAGGTACAACCATCCCCTGACCCTTATGATGATTAAGATATTCTGGGGAGATCTATTAGGAGAGACAGAGAGACTCGAAAGGATGAGACATTTCGTCTATCGACTCAAGAAAAATGTGAGGGGTTCTGATATGCTCTTCATATACGGAGAAGGGACATTAGCCCTTATCCTTACTCAGACACCCCAGATCGCCATATCCCCTGTAACAGAACGTTTGAGCACAATCTTTAATGAGGTCTTTCAGGATGCCGCATACCTGAGGGTTGGCATAGCAGGTTTTCCTGAGGATGGTCAGGAAGAAAGGATCTTGATTCAGAAATCTCTCAATGAGTCCATCTGATATGGCGATCTTAGATGAGGAGGAGATAGAAAGGGCTGAGCTTTATAAGCTCTTTGCAACCCTTTTTTCAGATGAGCCATCTGACGAATTAATATATCAGTTTCGGGAGATGTTTCAGATGAGTTTTACAGAGCCACCACAACTGATAAGGATGGAATTTAAGAATCTATTCTCAGCCCGGTTCCTTTCACCCCATGAATCCCTATACAATTATCCTTCCCATGAGACACCAAGGCTCTGGGGCAAGGCAACAGAGGAGGTAGAGGCATTCTATAACTCAGTAGGACTGACGATTTATGAGGAGATCAATCTCATCCCTGACCACATATCAGCTGAACTCTTCTTCATGAGTTACCTCATCGAAAACAGGCTTATCAAGGAGCAGAAGGCCTTTATGGAAAGACATATGCTTCCCTGGATCCCTGCATATTGCGATGAACTTGCAAAACAGGCTACAACAACATTCTTTAAGGAAGTGGCACTTCTGCTTAAGGAGTTTATAATTACTGATTACGAGGAGAATCTGAAAGATTATGCCTGAAGGTAAGGAAAAGCCTTTGCTCAGACAGTTGCTTGAAGCAAGCTCGATAGGGATAAACCTTGTGCTTTCAACCTTTGTTGGTTTTGCAATCGGTTATTTCCTGGACAAGCTCTTTGGCACATCCCCCTGGTTAACAGCAATATTCCTCATTATCGGCATCATAGCTGGCTTCAGGGAGTTATTAAGGGTGGCTAAAAAACAGGATGGTCATGGTAAAGAGGGTAATTAGGATATCTGTACCACTTTTACTTATCCTCTGTGGTATATCCTTAATAATCGAATGGGATAGCATCGGTTTCGCAAGGCTCTTTGGAAGCACAAGGTTTATCCCGCACAGCATCATAATAGGAGGTCTATTGGGCCTTGCAAATCTAAAGGGTCTTGTATGGGGAATTGAGACACTCCTTGGATCGCAAAGGGCAAATACAAGACTCGTTTATTTAAGCCTCATAAGGTTAGGGATACTGTTTGCTATTATAATTACCCTTGCTGTCCTGAGGCTCATAAACCTGATCGGGCTTGTTACTGGCCTAACAACGGTATTTGTAGTCATGATCATAGAAGGGATTAAAATGGCAAAAGAGGGAACCCCTGATTAGGTTTAAACATTCTCCACCATCTCCCAGACACCACACGGACAGACCCCAGCACAGAACCCACAGCCTATGCACTTATCATCATCAACAATATATTCATATGAGCCATCCTCATGCTCTATTCTACTTATGGCACCCCAATAACAGGTAGCCTCACACATGTGACAGTCCCGACAGGTAGCACAGGACATGCACCTCTCAGCCTCTTTCTCTATGGGCATATCACCCCTACAGACATCATAATACTCTGTCTTTATCCTTTCATAGGGTATGACCTGTTTGATCTCAGGCCACCTTGGTGCATGGCTTACAAGATAATGGATATATTCTGCCACAAGCCTCCCATGGCCTATTGCGTGTGTCACAAGGCCAAGGCCTGTTACATCACCTATTGCAAAGACCTTCACATCAGTTGTCTGATAATGCTCGTTAACCTTAATCCAGCCCCTCTCAGAGTGAATAGTCGGGGGTAGAAAGTCAAGGTTGGGGACATCACCCACTGCTATTACAACAAAATCTGCCTCAACAAAGGAGCCATCCTTAAAATAAAGCCTGCCCTCATCCCTTTCATACCTGTCAGTGAACCTTGGCCAGAGTATCTTTGCACCCTTGGCAATAGCTATCTCCATCTCCTTTCCAAAGGCAGCAGGTTTCTGTATATCAATAGCAGTAACAGATTCAGCACCATAATTTATGGCCTCTGAGCAGACATCCATGCCAACATTCCCAGCACCGATGACAACAACCCTTTTACCTTTAAGGTCAGGGTATTTACCCATATTTATATCCCTTAAGAACTCATAGGCCGTAACAGTATGTTCTGAACCAGGGAAGGAAATCCTCCTTGGCTCATGGGCACCTATTGCGATTATCACAACCTCATGTTCCTTATATATCCTTTCAAAGAGTTCCTTAGTGACCCTTGTATTGAGATGCACATTTACCCCTAATTCATTAAACCTCGATATCTCCTTTTCCAGGATCTCATGGGGGAGTCTCTCCCTTGGTATGCATTGTTCTATCTTTCCACCGAGCTTATCGGATGCCTCATAAAGATCCACACTATGCCCCTTAAGACTCAACTGCCATGCTGCACTCATACCAGCAGGACCACCACCTATGACAGCGATACTGTGGCCTGTTGGTTCAGCCTTTTTTGGAGCTGGCAGGTCCAGGGCAAGCCTTCCCATCTCGTCTATCTTAAGGGGCCTGTCAAGCCTTGCCCTTGTACAACTCTGCATACACAGGTTAGGACAGATCTCACCACATACAGTTGCTGGTAAGGGACTGTACTGCAAGACAAGCTCAAGTGCCTCCTGTAATCTCCCCTGTCTTATCAGGGATGCCCTTTTATGGGATGGTATATAAGTGGGGCAAGCATAGGCACATGGGGGGGCGTATTTCTCATTTGCCCAGATCGGTTTGTTTCTTCTATCCTTACCTGTTGTTACATAGGGAAGTAATGTGAGTTCGTGATCAAGGTACTCTGCAAATATGCCTCCCTGACCGACCTCTTTTTCCCAGTAATCCCTCCTGAATTCAGAGACTGGAATCTTAAACCATCTCCTTGTCCTCTTCTCCTGAGGGGTATAAGCCACGAACTTCTTCCAATCCTGAATCGAGGCTGTTAATTCCTCATAATAGGATAACCTGTCAATCGCCTCAAGGAAGGGTTTCATATTCGTGGTAAGCCATTGCCAGTCCTGTTCAGTAAGATCTAAGAGTTTAACATCCTTTTCGCTATAACCCTGAATAGGACCTCTGAAGTAAATAATTCCACCCACCATCCCAACGCAGGGCCTGTAACCCATGATATTCTTTGGATTCCTTGGATTCACACCACAGACTACAGCGATACCGCCTGCCTTAAACTCAGCAAAGGAATCACCCACATCCCTGAAATACCAGGACTGGGGAGGATCAAACCTTGGATTGTGCTTTGTCATTGTATCACATCTCGCACCGCCACTACCCTGGACATAAAGAATCCCCTGAGCAGCAGCATTCCATGCACCATTGGTAGCATCACTAAGAACCGTTATCTTTGCACCACAGTTCAACCATCCAACATCGTCAGAGACACTGTTCTTTACTACTATCTCTGTCCCGAACATACCCATACTTCCAAGTCTCTGACCAACAGGGCCTTCAACGATTATCTTTACTGTCTCGCCCCTTGGCCATATACGGCCTCCTATGCCGTGTTGACCGTCAGCGTATATATGGAGCTGCCTCGCCCCTGATCTCACAGCCTCCTGGATATGCTCCTCCAGTATCCTTGAAGGGACCCTCTGACCATTGACATTTCCATAGATTATAGCAACCCTGGGATCAGAGGGAGAAAATTCAATGATCTGAGAGGATGTTGCTATGCCTTCAGGTCTCTCCATCTTCTTAGATTCTATCCTTTTTGTCTCTTTTTTCCTCTTAACAGGCATAACTTATCTCCAACCTCTCTGCCATGGCCTTATCATCTATACTCAAACCATCAGACATCCCTATCGGGAGTTCTGTGCTTCTCCCCATTGGAGCAAAGATCTTCTTCAATTCCACATCTGCTGCTTTAAAAACCTCAACTACCCTTTCAGCTACCTTCTCTGAGTCAAGCCTTCTGTAAAGCTTCGGGTCCTGGGTCGTTATGCCCCTTGGACATTTACCTGTGTTACAGAGGTTACATCTGTTGTACTCATCACCAAAACAATCTGCGGCAGCCTGCATGATATATTTACCTATAGATACGGCTGAGGCACCAAGCATAATAAGGGCTGCTGCATTTGCAGCAAGATTTCCCCTTTTACCAATGCCACCAGCTGCTATTAAGGGCAGTTCATTCTGCCTTCCCTGTCTCACAAGATCAAGATAACATTCCCTTATATTTGATGCTATTGGATGACCCATCTTGTCAAGGGAGACATTGTAGGCAGCACCAGTGCCTCCATCCTCTCCATCTATGCTCAGGGCAGAGGCATAGGGATTCCTGGCAAGGTTATTTAAAACAGCCCTGGCCGTCCTTGTACCTGATATCTTTGGATAAACAGGTATCCTGAAGCCAAATGCCATTGACATGGACTGAATCATCTTCATTACAGCCTCTTCAATTGAGTACTTTGTCTGGTGAGTTGGAGGCGATGGAAGATCAACAAACTGTGGCACGCCCCTGATTTCTGCAATAAGTTTCAAAACCTTCTGAGCCATCAGGAGTCCCCCATCACCTGGTTTTGCGCCCTGACCATACTTTATCTCAATAGCGGCAGGGTCTTCTGTCATGTGAGGCAGGGAATGGATAATGCTGTCCCACCCAAAGTATCCTGATGCAATCTGGAGCACAAAGTACTTAATATACCTCGATTTAAGCAGTCGAGGCGGTACCCCTCCCTCCCCTGAACACATGACAACAGGAAGGCCCTCTACTTCATTAAGATAGGCAACACCCATTGCAAGACCCTCCCACATGGGCGGTGAAAGGGCTCCAATAGACATGCTACCTATCATTATAGGGAATATCTCCCTCACAGGAGGTATGAACTTACCGCTTTCCCTGTCAACAACCAGCTTACCATCCACAACCTTAAGTGGCAACTCCTCAGGAGGCAATATCCGTCCTATATAAGACCTTATCCTGAACTCATGTCTTCCCGCATCAAGGGCGGGGTCTGTAAGCATCGATATCCTTGTGAATTTCAACCTATCAAGGGTCGATATGTAGGGGTCATTCCTCCTTCCACCCCTCTTGTAGGCATCCCCTCCCCTGTTCTTATAGTGCAGGAACTTATTCTGAGGATTGAACTCAGGCTCTATCGCATCATTTGGACAAACCAGCGTGCAAGTTCCACATCCTGTACAGTATCTCTCTATGTCCGTAACCTGTTCAACCACCTGGATGACCCTTCTCACCGGAACCGGTGTTGGAACTGGTCCTTCTGATTGAACAAATCTTTGAACCTTTACGGTTGGCTCTATTGCCTTAACAGGACAGACAGCAGTGCACCTACCGCACCTCTTACAACGGTCATCTCTCCATCTGATTATGAAAGGAAATTCCTTTAATGAGAGTTGATGGTTGTGATCAAGTATCTTTATGCTGGACATAGCGCCTCCGCCATTTCATAACTTCCGGTTAACTGATCCCATACCCTCACTTCTCTCGCCCCAGGAGATACAATAACCATATCGTACTTCATGGGGAATATATCCTCACTCCTGTCCCTCTCTGGTATGGCCCTGTCAAGACCACATTCCTCAGACATAAGTCCGTATTTGCCGGCAACTCCCCCGACAACACCTGGACGCAGTTTCTTTGAATCCTGAGCCATAAAGCATGTGCCATCCGGAGTGAATCCTATAACCATATTAGGACCATCTATGCATAAGGGCCTCAGAGACTGTTTTATCAACCTCAGGGGCTCCCTGTCATCCCGCTGGTCTATCTCAGAGGACTTAAGGGGCGTTATCACATCCTTATAATATGTAAGGGGAAAACCAAGTTGTCTCACTGTATAGTGAAGTATATGGGTAAAGGTCTCGCTATCACTATTGTAACCAAAGTATCCAGGGAATCTTCTTGACATGAGAAACTCCCTTATAGGCACAAAGGCAGTATTTTCTCCATTTGTCATTGAGCAATAACCCTGAATAAAGAAGGGATGGCATGCGTAGAGATATATCTGATAATTGGTGTTCTGTCTGCCCTGTGCAAAGACTATCTTTGCCTTAAGATCATCCCTGTCAAGTCCAAAAAATTCTGCCACTGCAAGGGGATCACCAACCTCCTTGAGGGTTACCACATCAGGGTAAAAGGAAAAGGCAAAGATGGATTCATCCTCCTCCCCCATCTTTCTCAGGGCTATTCGGATGTTCATAAGTAGTTCTTCCTTCTCTCTCATCGTCTTTTCCTTATAGGAATCAGGATAGTCATAGACCCTTGCAAAATAATAATCCCTCTGGACAATACCCTTAACAGGCCTTATCTTTGGTGTCCAGACATATTTAAGCTTGAAACCATGTTGATCCATGAACTCATCAAGGAGGGATATACCCTTTCTGGAACATATACCAGAAAAGATTGGAAATTCCTTCAACTCCTCAAAGTCGCCACCAAGATCCTTAATGGTAAGACCAAGACCTGAACCATCATGCCCTTCCTTCATTGTTTCAAGGGCAATGACATTTTCAAGGGGCGAAAAATATCTATCCGATGTTATTGCTGCAAGCCTGCACATATTTTTCTTACCTCAAAATCTCCGTCGGAAACTGTTTTCCTTTTAATATAAAATAACAGAGAGAAAAAAAGCAAACAGAGTATACAGATGGCTGGTTTGTCATGATGGACTCAGCTGGTATATAATATGTCCTATGAATATCCTCATCAAGAATGGCCATATCATAGACCCTTCCCAGGACATCGATGCCATTGGCGATATCCTGATTGAGGATGGAAAGATTAAGGAGATTCGTCTCAGGCCATCTCTCTTGGACTTGGAGCCATCTCTCTTTGAGATCATAGATGCCTCTGGTCTATATGTGCTTCCAGGGCTTGTGGATATGCACTGCCATCTGAGGGAGCCGGGATTCAGCCACAAAGAAACCATAAAGACAGGCACCCTTGCAGGATTGAGGGGGGGCTTCACAACGCTCTGCTGCATGCCGAATACAGATCCTGTTAATGATAATGAAACCGTGACCGAATTTATCCTGAGAAAGGCCTTTGCAGAGGGGGCATGCTATGTCTATCCTATTGGTGCCATAACAAAAGGCCAGAAGGGTGAGGAACTTGCAGAGATGGGAAAGATGCAAGCTGCCGGGTGTATTGCCTTCTCTGACGATGGAAGGCCTGTTATGAACAGTCTTATAATGAAAAGGGCTCTGGAATATTCAAAGGCCTTTAATGTGCCGATCATCTCCCATGCTGAGGACCTTTATCTATCAGAAGGTGGGGTAATGAATGAAGGTACGGTATCCACAGAACTTGGTCTCAGAGGCATTCCAGGGGAGGCAGAGGAGATAATGATTGCAAGGGATATAATGCTTGCAAGGCTGACAGGTGGAAGGCTCCATATCGCCCATGTATCAACTCGCAGGGGTGTTGAATTAATAAGAAAGGCAAAGGAGGACGGGATAGGTGTTACTGCTGAAACCTGTCCCCATTATTTCACCCTAACAGAAGGAGCTGTCAATGGCTATAATACGAATGCAAAGGTAAATCCTCCCCTCAGGACAGAAGAGGATGTAGCAGCAGTGATTGAGGGTTTAAAGGATGGCACTATTGATGTAATAGCAACAGATCACGCACCCCATCACAGGGATGAAAAACTTCAGGAGTTTGATAAGGCTCCTTCTGGCATCTCAGGCCTTGAGACAGCCCTTTCATTGAGCCTCACCCTTTTCCACAAATACCACATGAGCCTTATGGAACTCTTCAGAAAACTGACCTTTAATCCTGCAAGGATACTCAAGATACCAGTTTGTAGTTTGAAGCCTGGCTCAAAGGCAGAGATTGCAATCATTGATTTAAACAGAGAATTCAGGGTTAACACAGAAGACTTTATATCCCTTGGCAAGAATAATCCCTTCGAAGGATGGTTGCTAAGGGGCATTACTGTAATAACAATAAGTAAGGGTGCTATACATAGATGGGTTTAAACCGAAAGGCCTTGTGAGATTAAATTAGAGCAGCAGATCAGTTGAACCTTAGAGCAGTAGTTTTTGATAAGGAAAAATTATTTCTTAATTTGTCTACTGCTCTGTTGCTCTAAATAATACAGAATGACAAAGGAATGATCTACGGTGTTGGGGTAGATATTGTCTCTGTGCAGAGATTTAGAGAGGTGGTGGAGAGATGGGAATCGAGGTTTCTTCAGAGGGTTTTCTCATCCAC
>JBBIPQ010000009.1:0-31090 GCA_037442785.1 Nitrospirota bacterium | reverse complement strand
AAATCTTCCGATTTTTTGGGGACCCTGTCTTGTCTCCTCTGTTTAAACTCTCATCGTTTCTTTTTCTTGAAGATTACGAGCCGTTATTGAACAGCCTTAGATTTTCTTTTAATCAAGCAATTTGTTTGCCAGAATCTGATAGGTCAATCCCTGATCCCGATAGAATCGGCTATGTGGGAGAATCCTTTGCGACGATTATTACTGGCAGAGCTTGATCAGAAGATATACATTGCATTGATGCAATTATATTATGCCCGGACATTGCAAAAAAACAATGCCAGGAATAAATCAGGAAGGTATTAACTATTCAATTTTCTCCAAAGGGTTGTTGTATCTATACCAAGTAGTTTAGCTGCCGTTGCCTTGTTTCTACCTACAAGACTTAGAACCCTCTGAATATGTTCTTTCTCAGCCCTTTTCTTGATGGTTTCAAGGGTTATATCGTTTTCTGTTCTTTCGGACATGGTTATCTCTATCGGGAGGTCTTCCCTCCTGATCTCCTCAGTCTCTGTAACAGCTATTGCCCTTTCAATGGCGTTTTCCAGTTCCCTTACATTCCCTGGCTAATGATAATGCATCATTGCGATCATTGCCTCCTCGGAAATAGTCTTTATCTTCTTTCCCATCTTTCCAGAAAATTTATTCAAAAAGTATCTTGCCAATAAAGGTATATCCTCTGGCCTTTCTCTCAGGGGAGGGATCTCTATCTTTATTACATTCAAACGATAATATAGATCCTCCCTGAATTGTCTTGTTTTAACAGCCTCTTCCAGCCTTTCATTGCAAGCAGCAATTATCCTGACATCAACCGTTATTGGGGTTGTGCCTCCAATCTTAAAGAATGTCCTGTCCTGAAGAACCCTCAGGAGTTTACTCTGGAGGCTTTTCGGCATTGCTTCAACCTCGTCAAGAAAGATGCTCCCACCGTTAGCCGCCTCAAAGAGACCTTTTTTATCAGAGCTTGCACCTGTGAATGAGCCCTTCACATAACCAAACAATTCTGACTCAATAAGACCTTCTGGTATGGCAGCGCAGTTTATAGATATAAAAGGTTTTTCCCTTCTTATGCTATTGTAATGGATAGCCTTTGCTATAAGTTCTTTCCCTGTACCACTTTCACCATAGATTAATATGCTTGAGGGTATATTGGTTATCTTTCTTATAAGATTAAGGATCTTCTTCATTGCATGATTGTTTGTGATGATGCCTTCAAAATTCACATGTTCCCTGATGTTTTCAGCATCTCTCCTGGTCGTTTCGAATAACAGGGCATTCTCAATGGCAAGACCTATAGGGACTGTTGCAGCTCTCAGGATATCCATTAAATAGGGGTCTACAGTGTAGGGCTGATGGGTTATAACACAGATTACTCCAACCAACTTTCCCTTTGCCTTCAGGGGTAGGCCAGCATAAAATTCCATCCCCTCCTTTTTCAAGGATTCTCTTGTGAATCTGCTGTCACTGGAGGCATTCTCATATATGATTATTTCACTATCACACTGTGCAATAGTCCCGCACATACATTCCCCCACTTTTACCTTATTCTCGCAGAGATCTCTAACAACCTTATCAGAGAGATTTCTGAAGGCTACCGGGACCATCTCCATGGTACTGTAATTTATTACGTAAATGACCCCAGCATCTGATCGAATTGGCCATCGTCATGACAAAATACCCTTGTTTTCCGATCTCAACATCAAATATAATTGTTTACACAGTGCTTATCGCTGGATTTGGGTAGTAAATGACCCCAGCATCAACTCCCATGAAATTAATAATCCTTTCAAGGACGTCATTGAGGATCGTCACCAGGTCAAGGGACTTACCTACGGTAAGGGCTATGTCATAGAGTATTGAGAGTTGTTTATTCTGTTTTTCAAGGTCGGACTGAAGTTCTCTTTTCATATATTATTTTAGGCTTATTCCGTATTATAGTTCAAGGATCCGAAGTCCATGGTCCATGGACTATGAACGTGTTTTTTCTCGTTCTCGTACTTCTGATCTATTTCGTGCCATGGTAAATATACAAGATTGGGAAAGATTAAAGTTGGTATTATTTTTGCTAAATAATGAACAAAAAGGGGAGGTCAGAATGATCAGTATAAAGGTGGATAGGGTCCTTGATGCAAAGGGTCTTGTATGCCCTATGCCTGTTTTGAGGACAAGGAAGATGCTCGATGAACTCAAATCAGGAGAGGTGCTTGAGGTGATAACCACTGATCCAGCCTCAAGGGCAGATATACCCGCTCTCGTAGGTAGACTCGGACATGAACTACTTGAGGTTGGCGAGAATGGGGAATCTTCTTTTTTTTTCAGGATCAGGAAAAGGTAAGGATATGGATTACTGCTGTCCCCTCCCCCTCTTTTAACCCCCGCTCCTCCCCCGAAGGGGGAGGAGTCCCACCAATAGGGAAAAATTACCCATATTATGGGGAATTTTTACCCACACCCTCTCTTTCAGAAGACAGATAACAGACGATCAGAATCAGTGGAGATTGAAAACACAAGGCAAAGAAGGTAGAGTAAAGCTCTTGGTATTAATCTTGCAGGATTATAAGGACGATGAGAAAAACCCTTATATGCAGTCATGATCCCATATTGATAAAGAATATTTACGGTCTCTTTATTGACGGAGGTTTTACGGTTGAGATCGTTGATCATGTCAGCCTTGCCATAAAGAGGGTAATTGGAGGCGATATAGGGTTGCTCGTTATGGATGCTGCTACCTTTGGATTATCTGTGAAGGAGGCTATAGAGATCATTAAGAATGTAGTACCTGAAATGCCTTATATAGTTGTAGGTCCCATGGATTTAGAAAGGGATTTTCAAGGATCTCCTCAGAACGGTTCAATGCTTTCCAATTGGGCACATGACCTTGAGGGAATAAGGACAATCTTGCGGGCTATTAAAGAGCCTGAAACATCAATAAAGGGGGTTAAGAATGAAGCCTAAGGAGATTATAATCAAGGCCTTTGAGGGAGGGAAACCCGAAAGGGTGCCTGTTACGCTCTTCGGTGGTGGTATGTGGAGCATCCATAACTATGGGACAACCTTTAAGGAACTATCCACAGATGCCCAGAAGATGGCAGATATGTTGATCAATATGTCAGGAAGATTGAGGTGCGATGTTGTTTATGCGGGTTCTGGCTACAACAATTTTCATGCCTCTGCCCTTGGTGGAAGCATCAAGTTCAGGGAGATCGGAGCGCCTGACCTGGAGGCACCCCTCATATCCTCAGAAGAGGATCTTTCAAAACTGGATATAACGGCCCTTGATAGGGAAGGTGTTATAAATACTGTGAAGGAGGCACTGAGGATAGCAAGATCAAGGATCGGAGAAGAATATGTGGTGACGATGACTGCGTGGGGTCCCTTTACCCTCGCAGCGAGGCTTGTAGGAGAGGAGCCGATGATGAAGGCAACCTTCAAGAAACCAGCCTTTGTTGAAAAGGTTGTAGATTTTGCAACAGACCTCCTGATACATCTTTACGAGCCTCTGGTAAAGGATGGCACACTGGAGGTTATAAGCCTTGCTGATCCTACCGCATCAGGTGACCTTATTTCAAAGAAACAGTTTGAGAGATTCGCCTTACCATATCTCAAAAGATTTACTGATTGGGCAAGGTCCAGAAATGTTCATACCCTTGTCCATATCTGTGGAAACACGACAGACAGGCTTGACCTTTTCCCTTTGACAGGCGCAAGCTGCATAAGCCTTGATCATAAGACAGACATAGCAAAGGCTAAGGAGATTCTCCACGGAAGGATGTGTTTTGCTGGAAATGTTGACCCTGTGAAGGTCATGCTCCAGGGGACTGTCCAGGATGTGGAGGATAACTGTAAGAGGATAATAGAGATCGCAGGCACTGACGGAGGCTTTGTCCTTATGCCAGGCTGCGATATTCCTCCCACCGTTCCTTATGAGAATATCGAGAAGTTCGTAGATGTGGCAAGGCAGTGGAGGTTATAGGACTGGAATGGTGGAAGGGAAAGGAGGTGAGAAGATAATTAGCTTTCTGTTGGAGGTAACGAGATGGGAATTTGGGACGAGATTAAGAAATTGTTTGCCCAGCACGGGCGAGAGGAGGAGGTAAAGATGGCAGAAGAAAAAAAGATGACAGCCGAAGAAGTCGACAGGTATATGAAGGAGAAGATGGGTTTTGTGCCAAGGATGTTCAAGATCATTAATACAGTGACTCCTGACCCTGGAAAGACCTTTGCTGATTTCTATGCAACGATCTTTGGCGATGGTGCCCTTTCAAAGAAGATTAAGGAATTGATGTTCATGGCAGGTGGGGTTGCCTATTGCTCACCGAGATGCATAATCCATGTGATTCCCGCAATTGAGGCTGGAGCCACCGATGCCGAGATATTCGAGGCAGCCTCGGTGGGTATGATACTGGCTGGTTTTGTTCCCAATGGCCCTGGCATCCCCTATGCATTTGAGTATGCCCTGAAGTGCATCGATATAGCAACGAAATACAGGAAGGGAGAACCCTGGGAATATCTCCCACCGCCAAAGTTTGATCACGGTATCTATTAAGATAGGGGGCTTACAGCCCCCCCCAATAATACTGGCCGCTGGCCATTAAGAAGAGGTGAGGATGTTTAGATTCGAGACAGAACAGAAGGTATTCAGGATTGGAGATGTTAGAATTGGAGGACAGCCTGGTGAGAATCCTCCTTTACTGATAGCATCCATGTTCCATAATAAGGACAGGATACTGATTGACAGGAAAGGCAATTTCGACAGGCAGAAGGCGGTAGAATTGATAAGAAGACAGGAAGAACTCTCTGCCTCAACAGGTATCCCCTCAATGGTTGCCATGGTTGCAAATACACCTGAAGAGGCAAAGATATATATAGATTTTTATCTCGAAACAACTAATATGCCCTTTGGTATAGATATGTGGGTTGCAGAAAAAAGGGCAAAGGCTACAGAATACATAGCTAAACTTGGTGTACAGGATAAGTTTCTCTACAACAGCATAACACCCTGGGATAAAGACATAAAGGGTCAGGTTCAAAAGCTTAAGGACCTTGGCATAAGGCATGTTGTTATTCAGGCCTTTGATGATCAAGATCAGTCACCAACAGGGAGGTTAAGGTCACTTGAGAGGATACTGAATGAGGGTGCTGACTCCTTTGAGACGATAATAGTTGATACATCAGTGATGAATCTCCCTGCCACATCCTTCTCCCTTATAGCAAACAGGATGATAAAGGAGAAGTTTGGGCTCCCCTGCGGAGGTGCCTATTCTAATGGCACACATATGTGGTCAAGGGCAAAGGAACTCTGGGGACTGGATGGCTTCAGGGCAATGGATGCGGTTGCACAGGGCATGTCCTCAGTACTATGGAGCGATTTTAATTTCTATGGACCTATTGTTACGGCGTCTCGAATATTTCCAGCTGTTGCAACGGCCCATATACTGCTTTCAACCCTGGTTTATGATGAGACGGGTATTATCCCGGAAGGGAGTATCCCTATAAGGAGGTATTTCTCTGATTTTATAGAAAAGCTATCAACAGGTGGAGCAAGAAAATAAAAAACGAAAGGAGATTGAATGAGTCAGACAATGATTTCTTCAAGGGAAAGGGTTTTAAGACTCTTTGATGGCAAGGAGGTGGACAGGCCACCTTGTTTCAGTGGAATGGGGAATATAACCACAGCTGGTCTCAAATCTCTCGATTACAAATTCGCTACGGTTCATCTTGATTCTAACAGGATGGCTCAGGCTGCTGCAACAACCTATAAGTACTTTGGATTTGAATGTGGTGTTGTTCCCTTTGATCTCTGTGTTGAGGCAGAGGCCCTTGGCTGCGAGATCAATGTTTATGCCCATTCTGAGGATATCCTCTATCCAACTATAAGGAAGAAGGTAATCCACAGTGAGGAGGAGATGGAATTGACGATCCCTGAAGGCCTTAATAAGAGGGGAAGGATCCCCCTTGTCTGTGAGGCAATTCGGTTGCTCAAGAAAGACATCGGAGATGATGTGGCTGTTGGTTCCTATGTCCTTGGACCTTTTACCCTGGCGGGCCAGATAATGGAACTGAATGATCTGCTGAAGCTGTCTTTTAAGAAACCTGATAAGGTTGGAAGGCTACTGGATATACTTACGGAGGTGATCATCATAGTTGCTAAGGAGTACGAGGAGGCCGGCGTTGATTATATCACTGTAAGGGAGATGGGTGCCACATCGGACGTCCTGAGCCCGAGGGTCTTTAAAAGCCTCATATTGCCTTATCTTAAGAGGATCTTTGAGAAGATAACCGTTCCCTCTGTTATACATATCTGCGGAAAGACCAATGATATTGCCCCCTTTATGGTTGAGTCAGGTGCACGGGCAATAAGTGTTGACCAGAAGAATGATGTGGCAGAGACAAGGAAGAAGCTTGGTAACGGGGTCCTGATATTTGGCAATTATGATCCCTACAATGTCCTTGTGGCTGGTACGCCCGAGACAGTAAGGGATACCATAAAGAGATGTATGGATGATGGGGTCAGTGCTGTATGGCCAGGGTGTGATATATGGCCAACAGTGCCAGAGGAAAATTTCAAGGCAATGATGGATACAGTCCAGAATTACAGGAGGTAATATGGTAACAGAAGAAAAAAAGGAAGAGATACTGGAGAGGCTGAAACAGGCTGTTATCAATTATGATGAGGATTCAGCAAAGGAGGCTGCAAAAGAGGCTCTTGAAATCGGTGTTGATGCGGCTGATGCGATATTCAACGGCTTGGTTAAGGGAATGGAAGAGGTTGGAAGGCTCTTTGAGGCTCAGGAGTACTTTGTGCCGGAGCTGCTGATGTGTGCTGATGCCCTTTATGCGGGTCTTGACATACTGAAGCCCCACATGAAGAAATTAGACCTTGGTGTTAAGGGTTCGGTCGTGATCGGTACTGTGGAAGGAGATGTTCATGATATAGGGAAGAATATCGTTAAGATGATGTTTGATGTGGCTGGTTTCACTGTCTATGACCTTGGCCGGGATGTTCCCCTTGATAAGTTTGTTGAGGAGCAGTTGAGGACAGATTCTGATCTCGTCTGTCTATCTGCTATGATGACAACCACGATGGTCGGGATGAAGACGGTCATAGATAAGTTAAAGGCAAAGAATCCGAATGTAAGGATAATGATCGGTGGTGCTCCGGTATCACAGGACATTGCAGAGAAGTGGGGGGCTGATGGTTATGCAAAGGATGCAAGTAATGCCCTTAAGGATGCGATAAACATGATAAGCTCTCTGAGGAAGATGAGGGATGAGGCAGAGGCAAAGAGGGCTCAGTGAATCCTTAAGAGAAGAGCTCTTGAGGAACGGAGCCTCAGTCGTCGGGTTTGCTGATGTTACAGATGCCCTTAAGGGAGACATCGCTCACTTGAGGATGGCGGTCTCTATTGGTGTTAACAGGAATCTCAATGGAGAAACGATCACGGTTCTGTCAAATCTTCAGAAGAGGGTGATCAGGTGTCTGAGATCATGGGGTTACCGTTACCTCTGTATACCCCCTGACTCTGACAGGCAGAATGGATCATTCATATCAAGGCTATATCCCCTCTTCACTCACAAGATTGCAGCAACATCCTCAGGTATCGGCTGGATAGGGAAGAATGGCCTCCTGATAAGTTTCGAGTATGGGCCAAGGCTTTCATTAGCCACTGTATTGACTGACGCACCTCTGGTGCCTGACAGGCCGATCGAGTTTAGTCAGTGCGGCAGTTGCAGTCTCTGCAGGGATTATTGTCCGTCAAAGGCGATAACAGGAAATGAGTGGTCAAGAAACAATCCCTATATTGAATTGGTCAGGAAGACTCCCTGTAATATGTATAAGAAAAGGATAAGGGCTACAAAGGGGAAACCGAACTGCGGCCTGTGTATAAACATCTGTCCTTATGGAAGAAAAAATTTCTCAGGACAGCAGTGTGGTGAAATTAACTTGCAGGCCGATGGACTGGCGGGGTGAACTGCTCTTTTTTAGATCTGCACCGGATATATTTCTATTTTTAAAGTTTAGATTTTTAAAAGGAGGATGAATGGCAAAGGTTAAGGTAAATTTTCAGCCCTCTGGCAGGAGAGGAGATGTGAATGAGGGCATAACATTGCTGGATGCTGCAAGGCAGCTTGGTGTTGATATTGAGTCCATCTGTGGAGGAAAAGGAACATGTGGAAAATGTAAGGTAAGGATAGAGGAGGGTTATTTTGAAAAGGATGCCATGGACTCAAGGATGGCTCATTTAACTCCCCTTACAGAGGTTGAAAAGAAGTTCATTAAGCCAGATGAGGGGCCTAACATGAGGCTTGCCTGTGCTGCCGAGCTGAAGGGGGATGTGAAGGTCTTTGTCCCTGAAAAATCAAGGGCTGGAAAGCAGATAGTCAGGAAGGCTGCAAAGGAACTGAGTATTAAACTGGATCCTGCTGTGAAGAAATATTACCTTGAGTTGAAGCAACCGAGCCTTCATGACCTGACTGTTGGTGATTATGAGAGGGTTATAGATGCCCTGAAAAATCAGTACGGGCTTGAAGGGATTACCATGGATTACCTAACCCTGAGGTCCCTTCAGGATGTACTGAGAAAGGGAAACTGGAACATAACAGTATCTGTATGGATGGGAAGGGAGATAATAAAGGTTGAGCCAGGTTATGTTGAATCATCCTATGGACTTGCCGTTGATATAGGAACCACAACGGTTGTCGGTTATCTCTGCGACCTCAATACAGGGAAGGTTATAAATACCGAGTCGATGATGAACCCCCAGGTCCCCTATGGAGAGGATGTTATGTCAAGGATCACCTATGCCATGATGAATCCTGATGGCCTTGAGAAGATGCAAAAGGCAATAATTGATGGACTCAACGAGATTGTAGAAAGGGTCTCTTCTGACCTTCGAGTGAATGGGAGGAATGGTGGTGAGGCAATAGTTGATATGACCGTTGTCTTTAATACGGCCATGCATCACATATTCCTTGGGTTTAACCCTGAATATATCGGCAGATCACCCTTTATCCCTTCTATTCAGCATTCCCTCAATATAAAGGCCAGGGACATGGGTATAAAGATCAACCCCGCCTCTTACATACATGTCCTTCCCATTGAGGCGGGTTTTGTTGGTGCTGACAATGTGGGTGTCCTTATTGCAGAGGAGCCTTATAATCTCGATGAAAAGGTCCTGATAATCGATATAGGGACAAACGGAGAACTCCTCCTTGGTAATAAAGAGAGGGTCTGCTCAACATCCTGTGCAACAGGACCGGCCTTTGAAGGGGCCCAGATAAAGTTCGGGATGAGGGCAGCTCCAGGAGCCATTGAGAAGGTCAGGATCGAACCAGTGACAAAGGAACCTGAATATAAGGTCATCGGAAAGACTGACTGGCATACCCATCTTGAAAAGGTGGATGCAAAGGGAATATGTGGTTCAGGTATAATTGATGCTATTGCTGAGATGTTTAAGGCCGGGATTATTGATAAGACAGGCAAGTTCAATATGGAACTCAACACACCAAGGATAAGGAGAGACATTGATGGAAAGCCTGAATATGTCCTTGCCTGGGCTGATGAGACCTCAATAGGAACAGACATTACCATAAACCAGGCGGATGTTAGGGCACTTCAGCTCGCAAAGGGTGCCCTCTATGCTGGTGCTAAGTTGATGATGAAGCGAATGGGTATTGAAAGGCTGGACAAGGTTATACTGGCAGGTGCCTTTGGCAGTTATATTGATAAGGAATCTGCCCTGACACTCGGCATGTTCCCTGACTGTGATATAAACAATGTGTATGCTGTTGGCAATGCCGCAGGTGATGGTGCCCGTATGGCTTTGCTGAATGTCTCGAAGAGGAGAGAGGCTGACGAAAGGGCTCGATGGGTAGAGTTTGTTGAGATCGCTGTAGAACCAGAATTCCAGAAGGAATTTATGCAAGCCATGCACATACCCCATATGAAGGACCCCTTTCCAAACCTGAAGGCACTCCTTCAGAAAAGCCCTATGCCTGTGGAGATAAAAGGGTGACAAAGGTTGTAGTCTTTTCTGGCATCTGTGGTTTTTCCACAGAGATTATTGCTGAAAAGGCAGAGGCTAAAAAGATAAACATCAAGATAGAGTCTGAGTGTGAGATGGTGAAGGCAATGGCCCAGGATATAATGACTCTGGAGATGATGGCAGCCTTTACAGGCTTTATGAACAACCCTGTTTACAGGGCTGCATCAAGGCATCTAAGGCATGTGGCCTGTCCTGTGCCAAGCGGCATATTGAAGGCCCTTGAGGTTGAAGCCGGGCTGTGCCTTCCAAAGGATGTGAGTATAAGGTTTATAAAGGAGTAGGATCATGACGGTCATGGATGGAAAGAGGCTTGCCGATGAGATTAAGGAGAGGGTTAAGGAGGAGGTCAACCGACTTAAGGAATCAGGCATTCAGGTTGGTCTCGGTTTAATGCTTGTTGGTGATAATCCAGCCTCAAGACAGTACTTTATGGCAACCCTTAAGGCATGTAAGGGTGCTGGCATAATCCCTTATGAGTTCAGGCTTCCCGAGGATATCACAATGAATGAGGTCTTGAACATTGTTCATTCCATTAACCATGATGAACGGATTAACGGACTTCTGATCCTCTTCCCTCTCCCAAAGAGGATTAATCCCAGAAGGGTTGTTAATGCGATCACCCCTGACAAGGATATTGACGGGCTTGGTTCTATATCTGTCGGAAGGCTTGCTGCTGATGAATCAACATTTCAACTCTTCAGGGAAAGACCAGAGGAGATTATAGACAAATACGAGCCACTCATAACAGGTTTTCTCCCCTGTACACCCTTTGGGGTTATCAGGCTCCTTGAGTATTACAGGGTCCCCATTAAGGGCAGACATGTTGTGGTGATAGGAAAGAGCCTTGCTGTTGGCAAACCCCTTTCATTGATGTTCCTTGCAAAGGAGGCTACTGTCACGGTATGCCACAGGGAGACCCATGACCTGTCTTATTTTACAAGACAAGCTGATATAATCTGCTCAGCCACGGGTGTGACAGGTCTGATTAAGGAGGATATGGTTAAGGAAGGCGCTGTGGTTGTGGACATAGGAATAAACGTCCTTCCTGATGGGAGGATAGTGGGGGATGTGGATTTCGAGAATGTCTCCAGGAAGTGTTCCTATATAACACCTGTGCCTGGTGGTGTTGGTCCTGTGACGATCGCCATGCTACTGGAAAATACAGTGAGGTCAGCAAGGATAGGCGAGTTCATTAAAAGCCCTTTCACCATGTGAGGTCGTATGCCATTAAGGGAGGCCTTTATTTATATTCCGGGATCCTTTAAGTCCTTTTTTTATCTCCTCTCCCTGCTGGCTATTGCGGTCTTTTTCTCAGGCCTTTATCTCAGGTTTTCCTCATGGCTCAGGGGTAAGGAGGATACCAATGATTTCTTAACCGGGAGATTATCTGTTGCTGGCCTGATCCTGTTGAGCCTGAGATATTTCTTTTCCAGTGAATGTTTTTTTGCAAGGAGGGTAATGAACAAAAGCAGATTAAGGGGGGTCATGCTGATTCTCATCTACTGGGGTTTTACTATCCTGTTTTTTGGGACGGTAGTTGTGGGAATCGATCATTATCTGAGGCTCAATATACTCAGGGGTTCTTTTTACCTGATCTTTTCCTTTGTGCTTGATCTTTCTGGATTTGCAGTACTGACAGGTTGTGTATTCTATATATCAAGAAGATTAATCCTCTCAAAAATCCTTGTCTCTGGCTGGGACGATCTCCCTGTCCTGGTGATAATGGCGATCATCGTCCTGAGCGGCTTTATGGTAGAGGGTGCGCGCCTGTCTATTACAGAGCCATCCCTCATGGATCTATCTCCAGTAGGTGCTATCTTTTCCATTGTCCTGAGAAAGATTGGTGTCAGTAAAGAGATTTATTTGATATTATGGTCTTCCCATGTCCTTTTTGCCCTTTTATTTATAGCCCTTATCCCATTTTCGAAACAGTTTCACATGTTTGCTGCCCAGATCACCACACAGGATGCCCTGAAGAGAAGGGAGAACCTTGGGAGGCTTGTCCATGACTGATGTTTCCTTTTCAGATGGGTTGACAAGGAGGCAGCTTATTGAACTTGATGCGTGTACAAGATGCAGTGAATGTCTCAAGTGGTGTCCTGTCCAGGAGGTTACCGGAAAGAGACAGATATCTCCTCCAGAGAAGATAAGGCTATACAGGGAGTTCATAGAGAACACTGAAGGACTGAAGGGACGTATCCTTGGGAAGCGGATTGATAGGAGACTCCTGGAGGACTTTGTCAGGGCTGTTTATGAGTGCACCACCTGCGGGGCATGTGGTGAGGCCTGTGAGGTTGGGATATTCTCTCAGAGGCTATGGCCAACCCTGAGGAGAAAGATAGTAGAGATGGGGCTAGGGCCTATAGGACCACAGGCAAATCTTCCAAAGTTTGTTAAAGAGACTGGGAATGTCTATAACAAACCTCCTGAGGAGAGATTCAAGCCATGGTTTCCAGAGGATGTGAAGGTGTATGAAAGGGCAGAAATAGGCTACTATGCTGGCTGCACAGGATGTTATGAGGCACAACCCATGGTTAGAGGGGATGTGATGGTTCTTGGAGCTATCGGTGAACCCTTTACTATGCTGCCCCCTGAAGAGGAGGTATGCTGCGGATTTCCTCTGTTTATTACAGGGCAGTGGGATATGCTTGAGGATCTTGTAAAGAGGCTTGTGAATGCCTATGAGACAAGGGGTGTAAGATTGCTTATCTCTTCATGTCCTTGCTGTGTGAATATAATGGCAAGGGACTGGCCTTCCCTTTATGGCAAGCCCCTTCCATTCAAGATAAGACACATAAGTCAGTTTGTTATGGATGCTATAAGGTCAAAAAGGTTAATAATAAAGAATCCATTAAAAGAGAGATTGATATACCATGACCCTTGTTATCTGAGCAGAGGTGTTGGTGTAATTGAAGAGCCAAGGTTTGTATTGAAGAGCATCCCTGGGGCTGAACTTATTGAGTTTGATCGCCACGGGGTCAATTCACAGTGCTGTGGTGCTGGAGGTGCTGCAAGAAAGGTATTTCACGATAATGCTATTGCCATGGGAAGACTCACCATAGATGAGGCTGTGAGGAAGGGTGCGGACAGACTGGTTCTGAGTTGTCCTGCCTGTTATTCAAAGGTGAATGAGGCTATGAGTGATTATGAGAGGAAGATAGAGATAGTGGACATCATGGAATTACTCGGGAGGATTGTGAGGACATCCTGAAAGTCTAAGGCTTTCCGGACTCCTGTGAGTTATGAGCCATTTCCGTATAAAGTGCAGAAACTGTGGAAGTGAGTTAAAGGAGGTATACTGTGCCTTCTGCGAACACTGTAAGGATTCCCTTCTTATAACAAACTATAAGGATAGGTTCAGGGATGATTCAGGCTCAGGTATATGGAGGTTTAACTGGCTTCCTGTGCACCGCCATGACTTTGAACAGCCAGGCCCTCTCGTATACAAATCAAAGGGACTTGCAGATTATCTTGGCCTTGAGAACCTCTATATAGCCTTTAATGGATACTGGCCAGAAAGGGGTTCAAACCTGAAGACTTGTACCTTCAAGGAATTTGAGGCTGCTGTGGTATTACAGAATGCCATGGAGAATGGCATTAAAGGTCTCGTTGTTGCCTCTGCCGGTAATACAGCAAGGGCATTTGCCCATCTATCCACGATATCAGATTTCCCTGTGATCATCGTTGTGCCGAGGATGTGTTTGATGGAGATGTGGTATCTTGAGGAATCCACAATGATCCCTACCCTTGCAGTATCTGATGGTGACTATGCTGTCTCAATAGATGTTGCAAGGAGGATAGCCTCCACACTGGATATGCCCTTTGAGGGAGGGGTCAAGAATGTTGCAAAGAGGGATGGCCTTGGAATCGTCCTTCTTGAGGCTGTCTCAATGATAGGGAGACTCCCTGACCACTACTTCCAGGCTGTTGGAAGTGGCACAGGAGCTATTGGAGTATGGGAGATGGCAGAGAGGTTTATAGGAGATGGAAGATTTGGCAGTACCCTTCCAAGACTGCATTTAGCCCAGAACTACCCATTTATACCCATGGTCAGGGCCTGGCAGAGGGGAAGCAGAGAACTTGACCCTTATGATCTGAGACCGGAGTTGATAGGTGAGATAACTACAAGGGTACTATCAACAAGGTACCCTGCCTATTCTGTAAAAGGTGGTATATACGATGCACTCTCAGCAACAAATGGATTAATGTATGCTGTGATAAATGAAGAGGTCTATACAGCAATGAAACTTTTCCAGAGAACAGAAGGCACAGACATCGTTCCAGCTGCTGGCGTTGCCCTCTCTGCACTTATAAGGGCTGTGAAGGAAGGAAGTGTAAATAAGGATGATCTAATCCTCCTCAATATAACAGGAGGAGGAGAAGAAAGGATCAGGGCAGAGGGTCTTACAGAAGAGGTGAGGCCATTGCTAATATCAAAGGATATATCTGAGTCAGAGATAGAGGATATATTGTGCGGAATGCTGAAGATGAATTGATAGAAATTCTCAGGGATTTTAATATCGATATTGTGTCATCCCTTCCCTGTGAAAAGATAAGAAACCTCTTATGCCTTATTTATAAAGAGTTTTTTCATATTCCCCTGACGAGGGAGGAGGAGGGTGTGGGAATATCAGCGGGTATTGCCCTTGCAGGCAAAAGGCCTGCCATGTTTGTCCAGAGTTCAGGCATGGGGAATATGCTCAATGCCCTTCTATCATTAACAGCCTTTTATGGCCTTCCTTTACCGATCTTTGTGAGTCAGAGGGGTATTTACAAAGAGGCGATAGCCGCCCAGGTGCCCATGGGACAGAGGCTTCCTGGCATACTGAGGGAGTCTGGCATATCCTACTCTATTATAAATAACAGAGAAAACTTCCCATTAATCAGGAAACATCTCTATGAGGTCTTTGAACATGGAAGGGTACATGTCTTTCTCCTTAACCCTGCAATATGGGAGGCAAGTATTCGGGATTTGTGCCCGAATTACCAATCCAAAGCTCTGAATTCCGGCTCCCTGATACCCGATCCTGAATTCCCGATCCCAGGTCCTCCACAACTGACCCGTTACGAAATACTCGAGATACTTCTTCCCTATCTTGAGGGAAAGGCTGTCATCTGTAACCTTGGTTTTCCGTCAAAGGAACTGTATAGCATAATGAATCAGGGATCCAACTTCTACATGCTCGGGAGCATGGGGATGGCAACACCTATAGGTATAGGTGTTGCCATATCATCAAAGAGGGATGTGATCGTGATTGATGGTGACGGAAGCCTCCTCATGAATCCAAACAGTCTTTCGATTGCAGCACTGCTTAAACCAGACAATCTCACGATCATTGCTATTGACAATGGTGCATATGGTTCAACAGGCAACCAGCCTACCCTGACCTCAAAGGGATTGGATCTTGAAGTTATTGCCAGGGCCTTTGGAATAAGTAATACAGTAAAGGTCTCTGACGGGGATGGTATTAAAAGGGCAATGGAATCCACAAGGGGGCTGAGGTTCATCCATATCCTTGCCATTCCTGGCAATAGGGATGTCCCGAATATCCCCATTCATCACCTTGATATTAAGAGGAGGTTTCAGGAATCCCTGAGGTTTTAAGATGAAGGTCGGCCTTGTTGAGCTCAATATAGAATGGGAATCCAAAGATATAAATTACGAGCGGGTCTCAGCCCTTGTTGAGATTGCTGCCCTGAGTAGATGTGATGTGGTTGTCCTGCCCGAGATGTTCAATACAGGTTTTTCAATGAACATCCATCTCATAGGTGAGGAGCTTAGTGGTACTGCTGATGCCTTTCTCTCAAGGATTTCAAGGCTTTACAGGATAAACATAGTGGCTGGCTTTCCTGTAAAGAAAAAGGGAGAAGAGAGGGGAAGAAACATTGCTGCTATATATAACAGGGAAGGGGTGAGGATAGCTGAATACACAAAGATACATCCTTTTACTCCCCTGAAGGAACATATCCATTACATGCCTGGCTCTGAGCCTGTCGTATTTTCGATAGACAACATTCCCTCATCAGTATTCATATGTTTTGATCTGAGATTCCCTGAGATATTCAGGAGGGTAGCCAGGGATGTGCAGATGATATATGTTATCGCTAACTGGCCATCCTCAAGGGAGGACCACTGGAGGACCCTCCTCAAGGCAAGGGCTATTGAGAATCAGTGCTTTGTTGTTGGTGTAAATCGCAGGGGCATCGATGGCAATAATATCCATTATTCAGGGAAGTCAGGGATATTCAGTCCGATGGGAGAAGAGATAGAGCTTAAATCAATCTCAGGCGAGTTACTCACTGGAACGATCAATCCAGGAGAGGTCACAGATATCCGTTCAAGGTATCCCTTCCTCAAGGAATAAAGCAGTAAGGGCAAGGGTAGTGAATTTTTCAGTTGATCCTTCCATGCTTTCGAACTTTAACACCTTTGAGTTATTATAGAATGCCTGGCGATCAATGCTTGAGAAAGAACCACCTATAAAAGGTATAATCAAGTCATTAGGGCTTGTGTTTGGGGATATTGGAACAAGCCCAATATATACCCTTACTGTTATATTTCTTCTGACAAAACCAACTGAGGCCAATGTCATTGGGGTACTTTCCCTTATTGTCTGGACGCTTGTGATACTCGTAACTGTAGAATATGCCTGGCTTGCCATGAGCCTTGGTAAGAAGGGTGAGGGTGGAACGATTGTGCTCAAGGAGTTGCTCGTGCCCTTGCTCAAGTCAGGCAGGCAGATAGCATTCTTGACACTGCTTTCGTTTGTCGGGATATCCCTTCTCATCGGTGATGGGGTTATCACTCCAGCCATAAGCATTCTCAGCGCAGTTGAGGGATTGCTCCTTATTCCAGGGTTTGAACATACAGGTCAGGAGATTCTTATATTTATTGCCGCTATGATTGCTATTACCCTATTTGCCTTCCAAAGGAAAGGGACCGAGAAGGTGGCTGGTTCATTCGGACCATTAATGATGTTATGGTTTTCCTCGCTGGCAATATCAGGTATCGTCTCGATACTCAAGGTTCCATCCGTTGTGAAGTCCATAAACCCGTTTTATGCCTTTAATTTTCTTTATGAAAATGGTGTTGCTGGATTCTTTGTACTTTCGGAGGTCATCCTCTGCGCCACAGGTGGAGAGGCTCTATATGCGGATATGGGGCATCTTGGCAGAAAACCTATTGTCAGGGCATGGTATTTTGTATTTGCTGCCCTTTTGTTGAATTATCTTGGACAGGGTGCATTTATTATCAATCATCCGGATGCTAAGAATATCCTCTTCGAGATGATGTTTGATCAGGCTCGAGTCATCTACATTCCGTTTCTCGTGCTTAGTATTATCGCCACTGTTATTGCCTCTCAGGCCATGATTAGCGGCATGTTTTCCATTGTCTATCAGGGCATCCAGACAAGGGTTATGCCCATGTTCAGGGTTGACTATACATCTGCAGATTTGAGGTCACAGATTTATATTGGCGCTGTCAACTGGTTCTTATTGATCTCTGTTCTTTTTATCATGTTTGAGTTCAGGGAATCGCACAGACTGGCTGCTGCCTATGGATTGGCAGTTACAGGGACCATGTCACTTACGGGCATAATGATGACATGGATATTTACCAGGAAAAAAAGGCCCGCACTTGCTTTGATCTCTTTTATGGTTACCCTTATAGATATTGCCTATCTTACAGCGAACTTCTATAAGATACCTCACGGCGGCTACTGGTCAATAATACTCGCCTCTATCCCCTTTTTAACGATACTGCTTTATACACGGGGTCAGAGGAGGCTTTACAGGATGATGCATTTTATGTCACTGGAGGAATTCCTAAATAAGTTCAATAAGGCCTATCCTGTCTCACACAAGATAGAAGGAACTGCCCTCTTCCTCATAAGGGATGTGAAGGAGATCCCCTTTTATATCATTCAGACAATGTTCTATCATGGTATCATCTACGAAGACAATATCTTTGTCTCGATAATTAAGCGGGATGACCCTTTTGGTGTTACAGGTTTCTTTAAAGAGGACATTGCAAAAGGTCTAAGGCTCTTTGAGATACAGTACGGATACATGGAGGTGGTGGATGTGGAGGATATATTGAGGGAGGCCGGCATAGAGGAAAAGACGATATTCTATGGTATTGAGGATATAACAACAAGAAGTATAGTATGGAAGGTATTTGCCATACTAAAGAAGGTGACGCCAGCCTTTGTACAGTTCTATAAACTGCCTTCACGGAAACTCCACGGAGTGGTCACGAGGGTGGAGATGTGAATTATGCAAGGTTGAGAGATATTGCCCATGCCATTAAGGCCAGGATCGAAGATATAGATCCTTTTATTCAGCAGCAAACTGAGGTTGTGTGTCCTGTCTGTGAGGAGAGATGCTGTATTAACAAACATGGATACTATGATGAGCTTGATGAAATTTATATAATGGCCCTTGGGTTAGAGTTACCATCCTACAGGACAGGATTATCCGATACAGACCGCTGTCAGTTCCTGACTGATAGGGGTTGTTCAAATGAAAGGTATCAGAGGCCTTTTCGTTGCAACTGGTATTTCTGCAGAGCCTTGCTTAATCATATGGAAAACGGTCCTTCCCGTCCCTACCGAGAGTTTATCAGGACCTTTAAAGAGATCATTGTGCTAAGGGAAGAACTCCTCAATGAATTTCATGCTCAGGAGAAATAATGATGGATTTTGCGGTCAGTCCTGAAAAGAATCGATGGCTTAAGGAGAGGATGAGATCCCTCAATATCAGGGAAGAAGACATTATTGAGAGGTTTGTCCGTTCCTCTGGCAGAGGGGGGCAGAAGGTGAATAAGTCCTCCACATGCGTATATCTGAAGCATGTTCCAACAGGGATAGAGATAAAATGTATGGTTGACAGGAGTCAGTCCATCAATAGATTCCTTGCAAGGAGAAAACTCATCGAAAGAATAGAGGAATTGATCGGTATCAAAAGACAGGATATATCAAGGATTAGAAGGAGAAAGGCGAAGGCAAGAAAGAGGGCAGAAAGGAAATATAATGATAGAGGGGATGAACAGGGAAGCACTTAAGAGTCTTGATTTTTATAGGATTATTGAAGAGATAGCAGGCAATTGTCATTCTGAGGCCACAAGGGAATTGATTGAGGGGATCTCTCCCTTCAATGACCCTGGTTCCATTGTAGAAAGATATGGCCAGATAGGGGAGATAAAGAGGCTCAGGGATCAGGGTTCTGCGCTAATGCTTTATCCCTTTGAGGATATATCAGGGATAATCGACAGGGTAAGACCCGAGGGCGTTGCCCTTGACCCAAAGGATTTACTTATATTGCTGCCAGTCTTGAGACTCTTTGAAGAGGTTTCAGGGCTTTCCCATAAGAAGGACCTCTTCTATCTGAGACCACTCTTAGAAGGTCTTTCAGGGTTTCCTTCCATTCGCTCAGTTATCGAAAGGACTATTGATAATGAGGGGAATATCCTTGATTCGGCATCTCCGATTCTCAGGGACATCAGGAACAAAAAGAGGTCCCTTGAAAAGAGGATCAAGAAGAGGCTTGAGGAACTTATTATTGACAGAAGGATAGTCCCATTTCTCCAGGATAGTTTCGTATCCATGAGATCAGGGCGCTGGGTTATCCCTGTCAGGATGGATTCAAAGGGAGAGGTTAAGGGCATAGTTCACGATGTGTCAAGATCAGGCGATACCGCCTTTATCGAACCCGTGGAGATAATAGGTCTTTCCAATGAGCTTGAGAATATCATTGCTGAAGAGAAGGTGGAGGAGTTAAGGATACTCAGGAACATCTGTGATCTCGTAAGGGCTGACGCCGATGAAATCATGAGACAGTTCAGGGTTCTCCTGGAGATTGATCTCTTAAACAGTATTGTCTTCTTTTCTGAAAGGATTAATGGACGCATACCTCATGTAAATGAATCAGGTTCCTTGAGGCTCTATGAAGCAAGACATCCCATACTTATGATATCGAAGAATGATGATGAGGTTGTGCCACTGAACATAGAGCTTGGTGAAACAGAAAGGGTTGTGGTAATAACAGGTCCAAACGCTGGAGGGAAGACCGTTGCGGTTAAGACAGTTGGCCTTCTTACAGCTATGGCCCTTTCGGGTATACCGATACCCGCTGATTCGTCATCCACAATCCCGCTGATAAGGAATATCTATGTTGATATAGGTGATGAACAATCTATTATTGATAATCTTTCAACCTTTTCAGGTCATATAAGGCGTATATCCGATATTATTTTGAGGGTCGGTTCCGGGTATATGGTGATAATAGATGAACTCGGGACAGGGACTGATCCATCCCAGGGAGCATCCCTTGGTTGTGTAATACTCGAGGAACTTAGGGACAGAGGAGCCATTGTTTTTGCCACTACACATCTCATTGATATAGTCGGTTTTGTCTATTCTTCAGAGGGAATGATAAACGCCTCAATGGAGTTTGATCAGATGACGCTCAGTCCCCTGTATAGACTGAGGCTTGGAGAGCCAGGGGAATCCCATGCCTTTGAGATAGCTGAGAGATATGGCCTTTCAAAAGAGATTATAAAAAAGGCAAGGGCAAGGATAGAGAACGGAACAGATCTGTACAGGCTGATCAATGGGCTCAAGGAAAAGATAAATCATTACGAAGTTCTTATAAGGGAAGAGGAGTCAAGGATCGAGATGCTCAGGGCTCAGGAGGAAAGGCTCAAGGATATGCTTCTAAAAGCAGAAAAGGAAAAAGAGGAGATGCTCAGAAAGGCTTATGAGGAGGCTAAGGAGATCGTGATAAACATTAAGAAGAGACTCCACAGCCTTCTGGATGAGGTAAAGGTCAGGGGGGCACAGGGCGTTGCCAGGGAGGTCAAAGAGATCCATAGAGAAGTTGAGGAAAGGATAAGATCCCTGAGCAAAGAACCCATTGTGGAGATAGGGAATATAAAGGAGGGAGATCTGGTCTTTGTCAGGTCAGCAGGTGAAGATCTAAAGGTTTTGAGGGTTTATCCAGATAGGGGAATTATCAGGGTTAAGTTGAGAAACATGGAGGTGGAGGTACCGATCTGGGATATATCTCCACCAAAAGGATCAAAGGTGATAAGCAAGGGAGGTGTTTCTATTAATATAGAAGAGAGGGTGGAGAGGGACTTGAATATCATAGGTTTAAGGGTTGATGATGGGATACAGCGTCTTGATTCATTCCTGAATCAGGCCTTTCTCTCAGGTCTGAGAGAGGTCAGGGTCATCCATGGTACTGGAAAGGGGTTGCTTCTGAGGGCTGTTCGCGAGTATCTCAAGGGAAACGGGCTTGTTGAAGACTTTTGCCCGGCTGATCAGGGCAAGGGAGGGGATGGGGTTACTGTAGTTAAACTGGTGGCAAGGTATTGATCCAATGGGGATTCAACCCCCTGAACTATGGTATACTAATAACCGTGATCCACGGACAAAAGGAGGAGGTAGAGATGAAGGTCATCCTCAAAGAAGATGTAAAGAATCTTGGTGCAGCAGGCAGTATAGTGAATGTGGCTGATGGCTATGCAAGAAATTTCCTGATCCCAAGGAATCTTGCTGTTGAGGCCAGCAGCAGGAATATCAAGGCCCTTGAACAGGAGAGAAAGAAGATCGAAGATGCTGCAAGGAAGGCAAAGGAGAGTGCCCAGGAACTCTCGAACAGGCTTTCTTCCCTAACAGTCCAGATCATGGCTAAGGCTGGTGAAGAGGGAAAGCTCTTTGGTTCTATCACGAATGCGGACATATCAGAGGCCCTGAAAAGGGAGGGCTTTGATGTAGACAGGAAAAGGATAATGCTTGAGGAACCTATAAAGAGACTTGGCACATATACTGTGAATGTAAAGGTTTACCAGGATATCATCGTCCCCGTAAATATAAATGTAGTGGCAGAACCGTAGTCCGTCAATGGTTTAAAGTACATGAAGGATATTGATTCAGCCCTTGATAGATTGCCTCCTCAGAATCTTGAGGCTGAGCAATCTGTGCTCGGCGCTATACTGCTTGAGAACGAGGCATTACCAAAGGCCCTGGAGATCATAGAGCCTGATGATTTTTACAGGGAATCACACCGTAAGATATTCCTTGCTATGATAGAACTCTTTGAGAGGAACGAGGCTATAGACCTCATAACAGTTACAGACCTCCTGAAACGTAAGAATGAGATAGAGGATGTTGGGGGTGTGACATATCTATCGAGCCTTGCCAGCATGGTACCCACTGCTGCCAATGTTAAGTATCATTCCAGGATAATAAGGGAGAAGGCCCTTCTCAGAAATCTTGCCACCTCAGCAACGGACATCCTTTCCAAGATCTATGAGGGAACCTATGAACCAGACGAGATGGTTGATTATGCAGAGAGGGTCATATTCGAGATCTCCGAGAGAAGAACGAAGACCTCCTTCTTCACCCTGAAGGATGTTATTAAGGATAGTTTTCACATGATAGAACACCTTTATGATAAGAAAGAGACAATAACAGGGATCCCTTCAGGATTTAGAGACCTTGATGAATTAACAACTGGATTTCAGCCAGGAGACTTCATAATAATAGGGGCAAGACCATCAATGGGTAAGACCGCCTTAAGCCTCAACATCGCACAATATGTTGGGATTGAGATGAGGGAACCTGTTGCTATCTTCAGTCTTGAGATGTCAAAGGAACAGCTTGCCCTCAGGATGCTCTGTTCAGAGGCGATGGTGGACTCCAACAATGTCAGGAAGGGATTTATCAGAAAGGAGGACTGGCAGAAACTGACAGCTGCTGCTGGAAGGCTTGCGGAGGCGCCCATCTTCATTGATGATTCATCAAGCACCACTGTCCTTGAGATGAGGGCAAAGGCAAGGCGATTGAAGATGGAGCATGGATTGAGCCTTGTTATTGTTGACTATCTGCAGTTGATGAGGACACGGGGAAACTTCGAGAGAAGGGAGCAAGAGATATCCGATATATCCAGATCCCTCAAGGCACTGGCAAAGGAACTTAAGGTGCCTGTTATAGCCCTGAGCCAGCTCAACAGGGGTGTTGAACAGAGACATGATAAGAGACCAACCCTGGCAGATCTCAGGGAATCCGGTGCGATCGAACAGGATGCTGATGTTATTATATTCCTTTACAGGGATGAGGTTTATAGAAAGGATAATCCCTCAAGTAAGGGAGAGGCAGAGGTGATCATAGCCAAACAGAGGAACGGCCCCACAGATACCATTAAGCTGACCTTCCTTTCGAGATGCACCCGCTTCACGCCATATACTGACAGAGAGTATGCGGAGGCAGAGGAGGATGTCTTTTGATCGGGGCTATCCTTGCGGGTGGAGAGAACAAAAGGATGCCCTATATAAAGGGTCTTCTCAGGATTGGTGGGCTTACCATAATTGAGAGGAATCTCGGTATTCTTAAGGATGTCTTTGGTAAGGTTGTTATCAGTACAAATTCCCCGGAGATCTATTTTCCTTTCGGGGTTCCCATGATTGGTGATATAATAAATGAACGAGGACCGATGACAGGGATATATTCTTTACTTGTTTCAACTGGTGCTGACGCTGTTTTTGTGATTGCCTGTGACATGCCCTTTGTGAGGAGGGAGTTGATAGAATATATGAAGGATAGATTTGAAGACCTTTCTCTATATAATGAGATAGATGCAATGGTTCCTCGATATCGGGGAGAGGTTGAGCCCCTTATGGGGATTTATGCTTCATCAATTGCGGGAAGGTTCGAGGAGTCCTTAAAGGACGGGGAAAAGGGTCTTTATGCCTTTCTCAGAAAGGCGAATACATCCTATATAGAGGATTACGAGATAAAGGATATTGATCCCGAGGGCATATCCTTTGTCAATATAAATACCCTCGAAGATTATGAAAGGATAGGAGGTAAGATATGTTTGGCTTAGGAATGCAAGAGCTGATAATTATCCTCATAATAGTTCTTGTTCTCTTCGGTGCCTCAAGGCTGCCTGAGATCGGCAAAGGGATTGGCCAGGCCATAAGGAACTTTAAGAAGGCCACCTCAGAGCCTGAGGAGATCGATGTAACACCCAAGAAACCAGTCGAGGAGAAGAAGGAAGAAACTAAGGGAAGTGCATAGGGGTGCTATCGCAGAGATTGACCTTAATTGCATCTCCCATAACCTCAATCTAATCAGAAGGATAGCAGGCTTACCTGTTATTGCCGTTGTAAAGGCTGATGCCTATGGCCATGGCTATATAGAGATTTCCAGAAGGCTTGTGGCTGAAGGGGTGCCGTACCTTGCTGTTGCCTATCTTGAAGAGGGGGTAAGGATCAGGGAGGCTGGTATCAATGCCCCTATCCTTGTCCTCTTTGAGAGGGATGAAATCTCAGGCCTGATCGAATATAACCTCATACCAGTGATCCATGATCTGGATATGGCCAGGAAACTCTCTGAAGAGGCAAAAAAGAGGGATAGGATAGTGGATGTTCATGTGAAGATAGATACGGGGATGGGGAGGCTGGGTCTTAATGCAGTAGCGTCCGTAGATGTTATAATGGGTATCATCGATCTCGAAAACATCAAGATCCGTGGAATAATGAGCCACTTTTCAGAGGCGGATATGGCTGATATGGATTATGCCATGAGACAATTAAATGAGTTTATGAAGATAAGACATATCCTTAAGGATAGACTTGATTCAGGTGTACTTTTTCATATTGCAAATAGCGCTGCAGTCTTTTCATTAAAAGACTCTCATATGGATGCGGTAAGGCCAGGCCTAGCACTCTATGGATACTCCCCTTTTCAGGATACAAGGGAAGGCTCTGCTGTAAATGGGTTAAGACCATCAATGACCGTAAGGACTCGGATACTTTCTCTTAGGAGGATGAATAAAGGGACACCTATAAGTTACGGGAGGACCTTCATAACTACGAGGGATAGCCTCATTGCCATCCTTCCGGTTGGATACGCGGATGGTTATATGAGGTCCCTTTCAAACAATGGGGATGTCCTTATTAAGGGAAAAAGGGTGCCTGTTGTTGGAAGGGTGTGTATGGACCTTACGATGGTTGATGTGACAGGGATGGATGTTTCAGTGGGTGATGATGTTATACTTATGGGCAGACAGGGTAGTGAAGAGATCACCGCATGGGAGATCGCTAAGAGGGCCGGGACCATTCCTTATGAGATAACCATATCCCTCGGAGGCAGATCAAGAAGGATATATAGATGAATTTGGTGGAGAGTCTTGGAAGGATATTAATAAGATTCACAGAGGAGATGGGTAGCATCCTCCTTCTGCTCTGTTCAACCATAAGACATCTGGTATTTCCACCCTTTGATCTCAGGAATATACTGAGACAGATGCTTGAGATGGGCATAAGGTCATTGCCTGTAGTGCTGATTACAGCAATATTTACAGGGATGGTCCTTGCCTTGCAGACCTACACTGGCTTCAAGAGGTTTGGTGCAGAGGCACTTGTGGGTTCTGTTGTAGCCCTTTCGATGACAAGGGAGCTTGGCCCTGTTCTAACGGCATTGATAGTGGCTGGCAGAGCTGGTGCTGCCATGGCTGCAGAACTCGGAACGATGAGGGTGACCGAACAGATTGATGCCCTGGAAACCCTTGCAACGAACCCCATAAAATATCTTATAGTCCCCCGCTTTATATCAGGCATCTTTATGCTGCCATCCCTGGTGGTGATATCTGATATTATCGGGATAATCGGGGGTTATCTCATAACAGTTGGACTCTTTGGAACCAGCTCAACGGTATACTGGAAGAGGACTTGGGATTATCTTGAGGTGAATGATATTTATAGCGGTCTTATAAAGGCTGCCTTTTTCGGTGCCTCAATAGCATTGATAAGTTGCCATAGGGGTTTTTATACATCCGGAGGAGCAGAGGGGGTTGGAAAGGCAACGACAGGGGCTGTTGTGCTTTCATCCATGACCATACTCGTCTCTGACTATTTCCTCTCTGCCTGGCTTTTTAAATGATAGAGGTTATTGATCTTCATAAGTCCTTTGGTAACAACCACGTCCTCAGGGGGGTAAACCTGAAGATAGAGAAGGGTGAAAGCGTAGTAGTAATAGGGGGGAGTGGTTCTGGAAAAAGCGTTCTTATAAAGAATATAATAGGATTGCTCAGACCTGACTCGGGTAAGGTTATCATTGACGGGATTGATATAACGGTCTTGAAGGAAAAGGAACTCTATGAGGTTAGAAAGAAATTTGGTATGCTCTTTCAGTATGCTGCCCTTTTTGATTCTCTGAAGGTCTGGGAAAATGTTGCCTTTGCCCTGATAAGGCAGAAGGGACTGAAAGAGGAAGAGGCAAGGAAGATCGCTATAGAGAAGCTCAGGATGGTTGGGCTTGTGGGGGTTGAGGATCTTATGCCCTCGGAGCTATCAGGCGGTATGAAGAAAAGGGTAGGTCTTGCAAGGGCCATTGCCCATGAGCCAGAGATACTGCTATATGACGAGCCAACAACCGGGCTTGACCCGATAATGGCTGATGCCATAAATGACCTCATAATCGAGATGAGAAACAGACTTAATGTTACATCAGTCGCGATAACCCATGATATGAACAGCGCCTATAAGATTGCTGACAGGATCGCCATGTTATATAATGGAGTTATAATAGAGACAGGAACCCCTGAGGAGATAAAAAACACAGAGAACCCTATAGTGAGGCAATTCATTACAGGAAGTGCTGTAGGGCCTATTAAGATAGAGGGTGTCTCAAATCATGACTGAGGAGTGTTAATATGAGGAGATTATCACTGGAACTCAAGGTTGGAATATTTGCAATAATAGTCCTTGCGATACTGTCTTTTATGACCTTTCGGATCGGAGGCTTTGAGTGGGTAAAGAAGAGGACAGGATATATAATCTATGTTGATTTCGGCAATATAGCGGGTCTTGATGCAAAGACAAAGGTTAAGATAGCTGGTGTTGATGCTGGCATCATCGAGAGCATCACCCTCAGGGATGGAAAGGCAAGGCTTGTACTTAGGATGTATCCTGAGGTGAAGCTCTATTCTGATGCCAGTGCAGCTATTAAGGCAACGGGTCTGCTTGGTGATAAATTCCTTGCCATAGATATAGGTTCTAAGGAGCCTTTCTTAAAAGAGGGGGATACAATAAAGAATGTCAGAGAGATCGTTGATATTGATGACATGGCAAGAAACCTCTCAGAGGTATCTGCGAATATAAATAAACTCGCTGTCTCATTGAACGAATCCCTTGGAAGTGAAGAGGCAAAGAGGTCATTGAAAGAATCCATAGTCAATCTTGAAAAGATCACCTCTGGGATAAATACCGCTATAAGCAATAATGACATAAGGATGCGCAATGTCCTTGATAACATAAAGGAACTAACAGCCTCAATAAATGGTCTTATCCAGGACAACCGGGATTCGGTAAGGACAGCCATGAGCAACTTTAAGGACTTCTCAGGCAGTCTCAAGGAAGATGGCCCATCATTGATATCGAACCTCAATAAGGCAACAAAGGAATTAAAGGCAATAGTTGAGGAGAACAGATCCTCCATTAAGGAGACCGTTGACTCCGTAAAGAATATTACAGCAAAGATAGACAGTGGAGAAGGCACCCTCGGTAAGCTCGTTAAGGATGAAAAACTATATCATACCCTTAGTAAGGCTGCAGAGGGAGTAGACAGGACAATTTCCTCGATTGAAAGGTTCAGGACATTCATCACCTTTCAGGGAGAATACCTCTCAAAGCCCAAGGATGGTAAGGGTTATTTCTATGTCACATTACAGCCAAGACCTGAGAAGTATTATATCCTTGGCATTGTGAGCGATCCGATTGGTAAGGTAAAGACAACAGAGACCTCAACCTCTGTGAATGGTGTTACAACAGTGGAGAAGAAGGAAGAGGTTGAAAAGAAGATAGAATTTACTGCTCAGATAGCAAGGAGGCTTGTGGAATCTGATACATTTAAGGATACTGTCCTGAGGGCGGGTGTAACAGAGAATACCTTTGGAGTCGGGGTGGATCAGTACTTCCTAAATGACAGATTAAAGGTCTCTGTTGATGCATGGGATTTTGGAAGGGATGAGGCTAATGCGAAGAACCCCCATGTGAAGTTCGGTGCTGATTATTTCCTCTTTAAACACCTCTTTATCTCAGGAGGAGTTGATAACATCTTTAATAAGAAATACCGTGGTGCTTATCTCGGCGGGGGTGTCCGATTTGAGGATGAGGACTTTAAGTACATCTTTGGTACGGTACCGAAGATACCAGGCCAGTAGAAAGGAGGTGAGGGGATGAGGATTCCAATGATGAGGTATGTAGCCTTGTATCTTGTCTTCGCAATGTTTGTAATCGCCATAACACCAAGGGTTGAGGCTGGCATGGTACCATCCGAGATCATTCAGACTGCCCTCACAGACAGGGCCGCTGACATCGAGAGGATACAGAGGTTTCTTGAGATGAAGGTTGTTAAGGATAGGCTTGAGAGTCTTGGTTATACCTCTGAGGAGATAAGGCAGAGGCTTGATGGCCTTACTGACCATCAGATTCACCAGCTTGCACAGCAGATCGATACAATCAGGGTTGGTGGTGATGGTCTTGGTGTTGTTGTGGCACTCCTCGTTATAGTGATACTCGTCTTGGTAATACTGCATCTTACAGGACATAAGGTCATAGTAACAAAGTAGAGAATGGGTAAGGCCAGAGGTGATTACCGGTAAGTCGGAGTCATGGAAGATCAGGCTGCTTTTAACTGCCTCTGGCCTTACCATATTTACATTAATAATCGTTGCATGTTCTTCCCATCTCACCATTCAATACGGCCCTGAGGTCATAATCAACCATGTCCCCTTTTATCCACAGGAGGATTATCAATGTGGACCTTCATCTCTTGCGGCAGTACTTAAGTATCATGGTTTGGACATCTCTCCCCAGGAGATAGCCTCAGAGATTTACAGTAAATCCGCAAGGGGCACCCTTGATATGGACTTGCTTTTTTATGCCCAGAAGAGGGGTCTGGATGCAAGAAAATATAGCGGCAGTATCAGTGACCTTAAAGAAAGGATAAAACAGGGCCATCCCTTGATAGTTCTTGTGGATTATGGGTATGGACCCCTTCAGGCAAACCACTTTATGGTGATAGTGGGATATAATGAATCAGGGGTGTTTGCCAATTCTGGAAGGGAAGAAAAGAGGTTTATACCTGATAAGGAATTCCTCAGGGTCTGGGGCAGAACAGGTTACTGGACACTATTGATCACAGGTAAGGTGAGATAGTGTACTATTTAGTTTATATTCTGTTGATCTCCTTTATGATTTCCTCCTGTTCCTTTCCTCGTTTTATAATTCTGAGGGATCCCCTCTCTCATGAGGAGCATATAAATCTTGGTGTTGCCTATGAGAAGAAGGGAGAATTTGAGGCAGCCATAAAGGAATACGAAACAGCAGCAGAAAAGACTCCTGTCGCCTTTCTGTATCTTGGCAATGTCCATCTTATGATGAAGGATTATGAAAAGGCTGAGGAATACTATAAAAAGGCCATTCAAGAGGACCCGAAGAATGCCAATGCCTATAATAACCTTGCATGGCTTTACTATATTACAGGGGAAAGGCTTGATGAGGCGGAAACACTTGTTCTGAAGGCGTTAGAACTTAACCCCTCTGGATATGCTGAGTATATGGACACCCTTGAAAAGATAAGACAAAGGGGACGATAGAAAGGGCACCCCAAAAAATCTTTGATTTTTTTGGGACCCCTCAGTTATGTTATTATATTTGCCAGTCCAAATAAGGTGACAGGTTATTTCAGTGTGGGAGGATTTATGATTATTAAGGGTAAGGTCTGGAGATTTGGTGATGACATTGACACAGATGCGATCATACCGGCCAGGTATCTGAACACCTCTGACCCTGTTGAGCTTGCCCGTCATGTTATGGAGGATGCAGACAGGGAATTCCCTCTAAAGGTTCAAAGGGGTGATATAATAGTTGCCGGGAAGAATTTCGGATGTGGCTCATCCAGGGAACATGCCCCTATAGCCATTAAGGCAGCGGGCATACAGGCTGTCATTGCAAAGACCTTTGCAAGGATATTTTATCGTAATGCCTTTAATATTGGATTGCCCATATTTGAATCCCCTGAGGCATCTGAGGGGATAAGGGAAGGGGATGTTGTTGAGATAGATGCTGATAATGGCATCATCAGAAACATTACAAAGAAAGAGGAATACAGGGCTCACCCCATACCTCCCTTTATGCAAGAATTGATAGAGACAGGTGGGCTGATTGAATGGACAAAGAGAAAGATAGAGAGGAAGGTGAGAGTATGATGAAGACTTATAATATTGCGGTTATTCCTGGAGATGGTACAGGGCCAGAGGTGATAAGAGAAGGGGTAAAAGTCCTTGATGCGGTTTCGAACAGATTCGGCTTCAAGATCGACTTTAATTATTATGATTTTGGAGGAGACAGGTATCTCAGGACTGGTGAAACCCTTCCTGAAGGGGCAATAGATGAATTGAAGGGGTATGATGCTATTTATCTTGGTGCAATAGGACATCCTGAGGTAAAACCAGGGATCCTCGAAAAGGGGATACTTCTGAGGTTGAGATTTGAACTCGACCAGTATATAAACCTGAGACCTGTCAAGCTCTATCCAGGTGTTGACTGTCCCCTGAAGGATAAAGGACCTGAGGACATAGACTTTGTTGTTGTGAGGGAGAATACCGAGGGTCTTTATGCTGGGGCTGGTGGAGTCCTTAGAAAAGGGACACCCGATGAGGTGGCTGTCCAGGAGTCTATAAATACGAGGAAAGGTGTTGAAAGATGTATAAGGTTTGCCTTTGATTATTGCAGAAAGAGGAATAAGTATAAGAAATTGACCCTCTGCGGAAAGACCAATGTCCTTACCTTTGCCTTTGATCTCTGGGAGAGGGTCTTTTATGAGATTGCAAGGGAATATCCTGATATAAAGGTGGATTACGCCCATGTGGATGCCATAACCATGTGGTTTGTGAAGAATCCTGAATGGTTCGATGTTATTGTTACAGACAATATGTTTGGAGACATAATAACAGACCTTGGTGCTATGATTCAG
>JBBIPQ010000008.1:0-31452 GCA_037442785.1 Nitrospirota bacterium | reverse complement strand
GACAGATGTGAGTTGGATTAAAATTTAAAATAGTCAAATTATAATTATTAAATAGCTTTATGATAAGCATATTCCATATAATTAAAATTCACCATCAATAGTCATCTTCTACCCCACCGGGTAGAGCGTCTTTCTGAAAGAGGACGGGCTTGAATTTGGCATGTCTAAAACTGGTATAATTAACCTGCCAGACATGAAGCGACTCTGTATAATTCTTCTCATGGGATTATTATCAGGGTGTGCCACAAAAGCGATAACCCCCTTAGGATTTTATTATCCAAAGAATATATCGAATCTAGAAGCAGTTCGATCACTCGTGGAGGTCAGGAACAAAACTATTGAGAGTCATCCCCAATGGCGTATGATCGCTTCCCAGAGACTAATCCCTCGCTACCTTAAGGATATTCCAGAAAGCGAGTTCAAGAGATTCAGGGATTACCTTGACGATGGTGTGATGTACATAATAGTGCATCCAGCCTATTACTTTTTCTTCCACGACGATTATTCAACAGAGACAAAAGAGATAGAGAACTATCTTGAGAAGAACACCTTGACTAAGACAGGTCTTTTTTTGAGGGAACAGGAGAGGTCATTGAGAGACTTCTTGGAGATAACATCTACAAGAAATCGACTAATCCTGATCGTTCTTCCTGGCAATTACAGGGAATATTCGGGTTACAGGTACAGATACGGTGATGATGAGTTTGCGAGGTATATCAATGAAGTTACCAATAACTCGGAAGCCTCAATTTATCTGTATTCAGAAAAGCCTAACAGGGGCATGCTTTCTCGAGAGTCTATGAAGACCCTCACAAAATTCATCGAAGCTGTAAAGCCTGATAAGATAGTACTTGGGGGTGGTTATTTAGGAAGATGCCTTGAGGACTTTTTCAGGCAGCTTGCGCCTGATTTAAAGGATGGAAAGGTTGAGATTGAGCCATGGATAAGTGCATTAAGCCCTGAGGACCTCAGATACTTTGACCTTGATGACCTGGTCAAAGAAGGAAGGCTTAATATGAATCCTATAAAAGAACTGCAGAGAAACTATTCTAATGCACGGGATAGGTCCTTCCGTGAGTTAATAAGGAATTACAGGAATAATAAAGGCAGGCAGGGATAATGCGAGATAAAAAATTAATCCTGACAATAAACTTCCCGTCCTGTCATAAAAAGATTGCTGGATTGAACAATCCATTCCTTTAAGGTTATACTGATTTAATGCAAGTTGAAAAGATAGAACTCATAGGCTTCAAGTCCTTTGCCGACAAAATAATCTTCCATCTGCATCCTGGCATAACCTGTATAGTCGGACCCAATGGTTCCGGCAAGAGCAACATCGTTGATTCCTTCAGATGGGTACTTGGTGAGCAGAGTGCTAAAAGCCTTAGGGGAGATAAGATGGAGGAGGTAATCTTCAATGGCTCTGCTACCAAAAAGCCAAAGGGCATGGCAGAGGTCAACCTCTATCTTATCTTTGATGTACCTGACGGTGGTAATGGCGATGGAAGAAGCGTTACTGTAGTGACAAGGCGACTCTACAGATCGGGTGAGAGTGAGTACCTCATAAACAAGAGACAATGCAGGTTAAAGGACATAAGGGACCTCTTCCTTGATTCCGGTCTTGAGGTAAAGAGCTATTCAATCCTTGAACAGGGAAGGATTGGAGATATCCTGAACTCAAAGCCCCATGACAGGAGATTCCTCATAGAGGAAGTAGCAGGGGTAATGAAGTATAAGGTAAGGAAGGCAGAGGCCCTTTCTAAACTTGAGTTATCCAGGCAGAATCTTCAGCGGGTAAATGATATAGTATCAGAGGTAAAGAGACAGATAAATTCCCTCGATAGACAGGTAAAGAAGGCAGAGAGATTTAAAAGGCTTTCATCAGAGGTGAGAGATCTCGAACTGAAGATAGCAAAGAGGGATTATACAATTCTCAAGGATAACCTGAATAATGCGGCCTCAAAACTCTCAGGACTTAAGGAGGAAGAAACCCTTCTCAGATCCGAAATGAACAGGATAGAAAATGAGATAGAAACAAGAAAGATAAGGCTTGTGGATAAGGAAAAGGCCCTTGATGCAGTGGTATCCGAGCTTTCCAGTCTCGAAAGAGAGATGGCAGAACTTGAGAGGGCAGTCGCAGTTTCTAAGACAGAGATTAAAAGCCTTGATGAATATCTCTCAAGGCTTTCTATTCAGGAAGTGGAGGTGAGCAAAAGGCTTTCTGATTCAGACAAGAGGATGGAAGAACTCTCCCGTATGGAGGAATCTCTCAGGATCGAGACGGACGGGTTGAAGGATTTACTGAGGGAAAAGACGGATTCATTAAGGGATATCGAGGCAACCATTTCTGAAAGAGAAGAAGGGATCGAAGATAAAAGAAGGGAGATCTTCAGGATTGCCGAAGAAATAAGCCATCTTAGGAACGACATCGCCCGATCAATGACAATGATAGAAAACCTTGAAAAAAGGGCCATCACCATATCAAGGGATAAGGAAGGTGCTACAGAAATCCTTTCCGAATCAGAGGAAAAGATTAGGGAAACAAAGAACCTACTTTCCCTTAAGGATTCTGAACTCTTCAAGATGAAGGAAGATAGGGAAAAGATAGCATCATTGATAGATAAGGATTCCAGGATGCTTGATACACTTCGGGGTGAGGTTGCCCGCCTGAGAGAGGAACTGGCATCATCTGTATCAAGACTCCATTCCCTTAAGGAGATAATGCATGAGGAGATTAATGCAGAGACCCTTGAAAGTCACATCCCTGTTATATCAACAGTTGCTGATATTATCGATGTAGAGGAGTCTTATGAAAGGGCTATAGAAAATGTTCTTTCAGAAAAGGTAAAGGCCTTTATAGTAAAGTCATCAGAAGATATATTCAGGGCGTTAACGGATCTGAAAGGTATAAAAAGGGCCTCCTTTATAGCCCTTGATTTACAGGAACCTTCTGAGATTCCTTTTCCTGATAATGATGCAATTATAGGTCGGGCTATGGACTTTGTGAGGATCCAGGAAGGTAGAGAAGAACTACAATCTCTCATAAAAAGGCTTCTGAATAATATCCTGGTAGTTAAGAGCCTTCCAGACATCAAATCACTGATAGGAAACAGCCCCTTTACCTTTGTGACCCTGGAGGGAGAGGTCGTGGACCCTTCAGCAACGGTTACTGTTGGTGAAGGCAGGGACATCTTAAGGAGAAAGCGAGAGATAAGGGAACTTGAAAACAAGATCAAGGTTATCAAAGAAACAATTGAAGATAGAGAAAGGGAAATCCTCCGAATCGAGACATCCCTCAGTAATAACAAAAGGCATTTAAAGGAGATTGACTCATCAATTGTGAATGCTGAGAAGGATATATCTCTCCTGAGATTAACATTAAGAACTCAGGAAGAAGAGAGGGAAAGATTGGGAAGGAAATTAGCTAACCTTACCGTAGAATCTGAAGAGGTCTCAAAAGAGATAGGGGCCCTGAGAGAGATTATTTCTGCAAGGGAGGAAGAATTAATCAGCCTTGAAAAAAAGAAGAAGGATGTGGAGGAGGGGCTATCAGATTCACAGGAGGAGATAACAAGGTTTAAGATGATCTTTGAAGATGAAAGAGCAGCCATCACGGACCTTCGTTTATCCCTCAATTCCTGTAAGGAGAAAATAGATTCTATCCAGAAAGAAAAGAGATCAATTGAAGAGACCGTGAATGACCTTTTGAGAAAAAAGAAGGGGTTCAAAGAAGAAAGGGAGAGGATCTTAACAGAGAAGAATCAACACCATCTCAGTTCAGGAGAGAAGGAAGAACTCCTTAAGACCCTGGCTGTTAAGGCAGATTCCATGAGGAGGGATATTGCTGAACAGAAGGAAGAGATGAGAAAGGAGTCAGAGGATATTACAGGTCTTGAACATCAGGCTCGTTCCATAAGGACAAAGATGGAAGGATTAATCTCTTCTATAAATGAGACTGATCTGCTCTGTACTGAATTAAGGCTAAGGCTCGAGAATCTTGAAGGCAGTATCAGGACGCATTATGACATAGACATATCTGCTATTGATACAGGCCCAGTGGAAGATGGGGATGAGGAAAGGTTGAAGGAACTGAGGGCAAAGATACAGGAACTCGGCCCTGTGAATCTTGGAACCCTTGAGGAATATGAGGATCTAAAGAATAGATACTCCTTTCTGGTTGAACAGCAGGAAGATCTGAACAGGTCGATTGCCGAATTAGAAGAGGCCATCACAAGGATAAACAGCTCAACGAGAAGGAAGCTGAGAGAGGCCTTTGAACAGCTGAACCTCAAGTTCTCAGAGGTATTTATAGAACTCTTTGGAGGCGGAAAGGCAAATCTTGTCCTGACAGACGAGAACAATATACTTGAGTCAGGAATCGAGATTATTGTCCAGCCACCTGGCAAAAGGATACAGAATATAAACCTTCTCTCAGGGGGCGAGAAGGCCCTCACTGCCATAGCCCTTCTCTTTGCAGGATTCCTCATAAAACCCTCCCCCTTATGTATACTCGATGAGGTCGATGCTGCCCTAGATGATTCCAATATAGAGCGGTTCTCCAGTCTCCTTAAGAAATTATCCTCGCAGATACAGTTCATTGTCATTACCCACAACAGGATAACAATGGAGGCAGGGGATTATCTGTATGGGATCTCGATGGAAGAGCCAGGTGTCTCAAAGGTCATATCAATGCAACTCACAGAAGTTTAGGATGAACCACCAACTCTCGGGCATCAGACTATCCAGAGAACCTGAAGACCTTTTTTGTTACAGCTTTGATGCAAGCGGTATCGAAGAGATGCCCTCTGCTGTTGCCTGGCCTGAGAATACAGAAGAGGTCATCCGGATAATGAGATATGCTTATGAGAATGATATCCCTGTTGTCCCGAGGGGTGCGGGAACGGGGATGACTGGAGGCTCTCTCCCTTTGAGTGGTTGCATTGTTATTAGCCTTGAGAGGATGAACAGGCTTATAGAGATCGACAGAGAAAATATGACCGTCCTTGTTGAGCCTGGTATTATTAATGGGAAACTGCAGAGGGAGGTAGAAAAGGATGGACTCTTTTATCCTCCTGATCCTGCAAGCATGAATTTTTGCACGATAGGAGGCAATGTTGCTGAGAATGCAGGTGGCCCGAGGGCATTAAAGTATGGGGTGACAAGGGATTATGTTATGGAGCTTGAGGCAGTTTTACCTGATGGAAGTCTGATAAGGACAGGGTACAGAACCCACAAGGGTGTTGCAGGCTATGACCTTACAAGATTACTTGTTGGTTCAGAGGGAACCTTAGCGGTCATCACGAAGATCAGACTCAGGTTGCTTCCCCTTCCAGAGGATGTAATAACCCTCCTTGCCTTTTTTGATGATCTCTCCATAGCTGGAAAGGCTGTTACATCCATCCTCACAGCAAGGGTTATCCCAAGGACACTGGAATTCATGGACAGAGATGCTATTAAGGCTGTTGAACACTTTCATCCCCTTGGATTGTCTGACATAGAGGCGCTCCTTTTGATAGAGATTGATGGTCCTGTTAACACAATAAAGAAAGAGGCTGGAAAGGTCGTAGAGATACTTAACAAGCTCGGTGCTGACGTAAGGATTGCCGAGGATGAAGATGCGAGGGATAGACTATGGGAGGCAAGGAGGTCAATATCCCCTGCTCTTTATCACATCAGCCCCCACAAGATAAATCAGGATATAGTCGTCCCAAGAAACAGGATACCAGAGATGATAGTAGCCCTTAAGAGGCTCTCTGATAAAAGCGGCCTGAAGATAGTAAATTTTGGTCATGCTGGAGATGGCAATATCCATGTGAATATTATGGTTGATAAAAAAGATGAAGAGGAATACAGAAAAGGTCAGGCAGTAGTAAAGGACATCTTTGAACTGGCCCTATCTATGGGCGGTACTATATCAGGGGAACATGGTATAGGGATAACAAAGTTACCCTACATACAGATGGAGATCAAGGAAAAAGAGCTTTCCCTGATGAAGGGTATCAAATCTGTCTTTGACCCAGGAGGCATCCTGAATCCTGGCAAGGCAATAATCTAACTATCTCCTTATCCCGTATTTCCTCATCAAAGAATGGAAGTTTGTCCTCTGCATTCCGACCTCCTGTGCTGCCCTTGAAATATTCCAGTCATTCCTGCTTAAGGCATCAAGTACAAAGGACCTCTCGATACTTTCAATAGAACGTGCCTTCAGTTTCTTCTTTATTTCTTTCAACTCTCTCAGGTTTTTTGGGATCTTTATATCCTCGGTCCTTGATATGATAATATCCTCTGGCCTCAGTGTGTCCCCGCGACAGAGTAAGACTGCCCGATGTATCACATTCTCAAGTTCCCTTATGTTACCTGGCCAGTCATAAAGGAAAAGTTCCTTCATGGCCTCTGCCGATATATAGGAGATGCTTTTACCTGACTCCCTGCTGTACTTTCTCAGAAAGTGATCAGTCAGGGCAGATATATCCTCTTTCCTTTCCCTTAGAGGTGGGATATGTATGGGGAATACATTCAGCCTATAAAAGAGGTCCTCCCTGAAGTTGCCTTCCTTTACGAGAAGGAGAAGATCTTTGTTGGTTGCCGCTATTATCCTTATATCTGCCCTGACCAATTCCCTTCCTCCAACAGGTCTGAACTCCTTCTCCTGAATAAGCCTGAGCAACTTTGCCTGTAGGGAAAGATTGAGGTTTCCTATCTCATCAAAGAATAGGGTTCCCTTCCTTGCAACTTCAATAAGCCCCTTCTGGGTCTCTGTTGCACCTGTAAAGGCACCCTTTATATATCCGAAGAGTTCCGCCTCCATTAGATTGTCAGGGATTGTGCCACAATCAACTACCACAAAAGGACCTTCCCTTCTCGGACTGTTATAATGAATCGCCCTTGCAACAAGCTCCTTCCCCGTCCCGCTTTCGCCTGTTATGAGGACTGTGCCCTCAGTTGGAGCCACTGTTGCAATAAGATTGAATACCCTTTGGATTGCCTTTGATGTTCCTACTATGTTTTCAACCCTGTAAAGGGCCTGTACCTCCTGCCTTAGTCTTGTGTTTTCGAGTATAAGATTTCTTCTTTCAAGGGACCTCCTGACAACATTTAATAATTCTTCAGGGGAAAAGGGTTTCTCTACATAGTCGTATGCACCATATCTTATTGCCTCGATTGCTGACTTTACGGTGCCATAACCTGTTATGATTATAACCTCAATATCTGGCCAGCCCTCTTTAACCCTCTTCAAGACCTCAATACCATCCATATCAGGCATCCTGAGGTCTGTTAGGACAAGGTCAAAGGGCTTTTTTGAAAGGAGTTTCAGTCCCTCCCTGCCACTTCCAGCAGTAACGGTAATGTACCCTTCCGGGGAGAGGACCTTTTCGCAACTCTTCCTGACAATCTCGTCATCATCAATAATGAGGATCCTGTTTCTTTCCATTACCCTTCGGACTTTATCTCGCCAGCCATCGCCTCCTTAACAGCATCTATAAGTGCATCAGGGGTGAAGGGCTTTTCTATATAATTGTAAGCCCCCATCCTCATTGCCTTAACAGCGTGCTCAACAGTACTGTAGCCTGTTATCATGATGACCTTTGTGTCGGGATGTCTCTCTTTTACCTTTGCAAGGAATTCCATCCCATCCATATCAGGCATCTTCAGGTCCGTAAGGATGACATCATATCTGTTATTTTCCGTCATCGCTAAACCCTCAACCCCATTTGCTGCCACATCCACATCATATCCCTCAGGGATGAGACACTTCTTGCAACTCACCCTTACTATCTCTTCATCGTCAAGAACCAGTATCCTTGGCCTGCTCATTTACCTCCTCCCATTATTGCCTTATTAATCTCCTCTTTAATCATTATCAGAATAGCTGGTAGATTAATCGGTACCCCCTCCAGAGCCATTTTCAGCTCCTCTGAGTCAAACCTGAATGTCCTTTTATCCTTATTATACTCCAAAACAAGATTAACATCCGGATTACTTGCAATAATAGCCATGATTGTCGCTCCCAGATCACCCATCGGCTTCAGGTCTATATGACTGAGCCTGAATCTTGCAGTGATAGTCGTTCCCTTTCCTTTCTCTGAATAAATAGCAAACCCACCGTCGCACTCCTCGGCTGCTTGCTTGAGTAAGGGTATACCGAGGCCAACCTTCCTCACCGTCTTTGTTGTAAAAAAGGGATCGTGAACCATCCTGAGCAATTCCTCATCCATTCCCTTTCCATTGTCTCTGATCTCAAGGAGAAGCTGGTCTTCTGAGGCATCCTCCCTTATCATGATCTCTATCCTGCTCGCACCAGCAGCAAGGGAATTTTCTGCTATATCCAGTATATGTAATGATAGATCCTCCATCTACCAGAATATATTGCCTTCCCAGAAGGCCCTTTTCATCTCTTCAATAGATAGACCATTCATGTTAATGACCGTTACCCTTTTACCAATATCCTCTGGGTAATGGGCATCAGAGAAGGAGACCCAGGGGAATCTACCCAGTTCAGGAAATCTCTTGATCGCTTCTTCCTTTGTAATATGAGGAGAAAATTCCAATGCATCAAAGTTGATATCCTCTGGTATAAAACCAAGTTGTGAGATTATGCTGAATGACTCTTTATCCACATGGCTCGCTATGGAGATACCCCCAAGGGATCGAATTGATTCAACAATGTCCCCAGCGCTCATGCTTGTGGCACCTATCAGCAATCTCTTATTCAGGGAAAGAACCTCATCATATTCATTCACAACAACCTGATGACCATAAAGCCTCTCGTCATTCTCTCCCGAGGGAAGGCCTTCATAAACAAGGGATTGCATCCTCTCAGCCTTCCGTATATCCTCAAAGAGGGCAAGGACATGTATCTCCTCTGAAGAGGTCACCTCCATACCAGCAAAGACAAAGACCCTATCCCCTCCAATCCTTCTTGTTACATCCACATTCTCTATTGAATTGTGATCAGTCAATGCTATGATATCCAATCCCTTTTCAATAGCAACTTTTATTATCTCGCGAGGTGTCATATCCAGTTCAGAGCAAGGGGAAAGGCAAGAATGGATATGGAGGTCTGCACGGTAACCCCTTAACATCTAAGCAACTGATAGAGCCTGCCACCTATCTCAAAGGTCGTCATGGGAGTGGTCGCTATTGTAACCCCTTCCTTAGATGCCCTCTTAATCGTTTCCTCTTCAGGTAATCGATTATTCGTTATGATTATGGCAGCTATATTCTTAAAGGTTGCAACTGCAACAATATTAGGGTGTGTCTGGAGGGTTATCCAGATTTCCCCATCCCTTGCATTCGCCATTACATCAGAGAGTAGATCGCTTATATAACAGCCTGTTACCTCTCTCTCGAGATCCCCCCCTGCCATTACCGAAAGCCCTAAATTATTAAAGATCTCTCTTACATTCATGCCTTACCTTATCCTTATAAGAATCTCGACCGTTGTTCCTTCTCCAACAACAGAGTCTATCTTGAGTTCATCCGCATTCTTCTTCATATTCGGCAATCCCATTCCTGCTCCCCATCCCATCTCCCTTACCCAGTCAGGGGCGGTTGAATAACCCTCCTCCATCGCCTTATTAATATCAGGTATGCCAGGACCCATATCCTCAAACACCACCTTTATAAGGTCCTGAGATATCTGATAATACATAACCCCTGCAATAGCATGGATAATAACATTCATCTCCCCTTCAAAGGTCGCAATAGAAGCCCTTCTAACAATATCCTGACTAATCCCGAGATTGGTCAGGATCTCCTTTAACTCGCTCGATGCGGCGCCCGCATTCGAGAAATCACCTCCCACGAGATGAAAGCTTCCTTCTATGTTTGTCCTTAAGTCATCTATTTTCATCAACACAACTCCTGAGCCCCTCAGAATAAAGCCTACCGCACGCGGTAAACCTTGAAAGGGGTGATACAAGAAGGGTTATCTTTTTTTCCCTCGCTATGGCGATAGTATCCTTATCAGGCCTTTTATCGAGAACAAATACTATGGCCTTTATGTCAGCTATGTCTGCTGTCCTTATGACCTGTGCGTTCGTAAGACCTGTAATCAGAAGAGATCTATTTTTCGTAGAAAAATGAAGCAGATCGCTCATCAGATCAGAACTGCATACCGATTCTATCTCAAAATCAAGGGTATCTGCTTCGAGTATTACCTCTGCCTTTAAAATCTCTGCTATCTTTCTTATCGTCACCCTATCTCAGAACCTTCCTCTACAGGCAGTCTTATAAAGAAACTTGCTCCCTTACCTGGTTCACTCCTTACAGTAATATTTCCACCATGTCTCTTTATTATTCCGTAACTGACAGCGAGGCCAAGACCTGTCCCCTTTCCAACAGGTTTTGTGGTAAAGAAGGGCTCAAATATCTTGCCCATATATTCTTCAGGGATACCAGGTCCTGTATCTGTAAACTCTATCTCTATATATTTCTTACCTTCCTGAGGGTGACCCATCTTGAACCAGGGGGTCTCTTCAGACTCACCCACTGTTCTTGTGGCTATGGTTATCTGTCCCCTTTCATTCATCGCGTCTGCCGCATTTATAAGCAGATTAAGAAAAACTTGCTGCATCTGGTTTGGATCAACATGGATCATGGGCAGGGATTCGTCGAAATTAAGGACAAACTTGATATTATGGAACTTTGCCTGATTCCTCACCATTGCTATGGTGCTGTCAAGAAGGGTGTTAATATTTATCTCTACCCTCTCGGCAGTGGCCTTTCTCGAAAAACCGAGCAGCCCCTTTATGATCTTTGAACATCTGTTGGCCTGTTCTATTATGATCTCCAGGTCTTCCCTGTCCTGCTTATTCTCCGGCGGGAGTCTTTTAAGCATGAGATGCGCAAACGTAACAATGCCTGTGAGAGGACTGTTCAATTCATGGGCTACCCCAGCTGCCATCCTTCCAAGGGAGGCGAGTTTCTCTGCATTTATGAGCTGTTCGTGTGCCTTCATGATCTCTGCTGTCTTTTTCTGGATCTCCTCTTCCAGGGCCTTTGTCCAGTTTTCCATATTCTCCTTATATCTCTTTATATCCTTTGTCATATTGTTAAATGTCCTCGCAAGAAGCCCCATCTCATCAGAGGTGTTTATCTTTATCTCATAGTCAAGATCACCCTGGGCTATCCTCTTCATACCTTCCTCAAGAAGGGATATTGGCTTTGAGACAAAGTTGTAAAGGATGATGCAAAGTGTAACAGATATAATACTGACAAAGAGACCTCCAAAAAGTATCGTTCCTATGCGATTCTGCCTTATGGTCTTATCAACAGTGGCTGTGCTGAAATCCGTCTCAATAACACCAAGAACCTTTTGATCCTTCTGGTGTCTGTGACATGCGGCTGTATAGCAGGGCGATTCGTTATAAAGGGGAATGACGAATTTAAGGCTCCTTCTCCCATTTTTATCCTTTGTTATCTTCCAGTTCTGAGATCTCATGACCACATCAGAAGGGTTTGAATAAGCATGGCAGATCTGACAGGATATAGCGTCCTTGCCCATAATCTGACCAACGGAACTCTTATCGGATGAATATATAATCTTTCCTGCCTTGTTATAGATCGCAATGCCCAATATATCAGGTCCTGCGCCTACGACATTAATTGTTTGCTCAATATCTCCGTGGGCAGTCAGCATTCCATAAAATACCCCCCTCTTAATCAATTCTGCCTTAGAAGATGCATAACTTATGAGGTTATTAAGCATTATCTTTTCTTCATAGCTCACAAAGATATATCCGAAGAGGAGACTTCCTACGGTCATCAGGGCACCAACAGCGATAATGAGCTTTCCGGCAAGGGAATTAAAGGATTTTTTGATCATGCTTTATTTTATCATAAAATCTGGTTACAGTTTATAACCTATCTTCCTCAGAAATTCCTTTCTCCTGTTCTTATCGTCTACCCCTTCAACCCCCTTTGGAGAGAAACCATCTATTACTCCGATTATGCCGCTACCCTGCTCAGTTGTGGCAACTATCGCCTCAAGGGGGTTTGCGGTAGCACAGTATATCCTGCAGACCTCAGGACAGTTCTTTATCTGATTGAGGATATTTATTGGAAAGGCATTCCTCAAATAGATGCAAAAAACATGGCCTGCTCCAAGGGAAAGCAGGGTCTTTACACATGCCTCTACAAGCTCATCATCATTGCCTTCCTTCCTTATCAGACACGGGCCAGATGCCTCTGTAAAGGCCACGCCAAATCTTGCCTGAGGAACGGTGGTGGCTATAATCTCGTAAAGGTCCTCAATCGTTTTTATGAAATGTGTCTGCCCAAGGATTATATTGCATCCCTCGGGGATATCGACCCTTATCGTTTTAATCTCCATAGGGCACCTCCTTTGATATGGGTAAGCCTGTTAGTATGCTATAATGAAAATAAATTCGATCATAATATGTCAAGTCAAAAGTTCATAATGGGACTCCAGAAAAAATCGCTTAATAGGTTTCAACTAATCTGTTCAACTTGTTGGGGTCTCCTTATGGTCCTTTGCTCTTTAGTAATTTTCTCATTAACTCCTGCCTTTGCAGTAGAGGTATCAGGTCTTGAGGTGAGGATTGTGGATGGAGATATTACCGTGTCAGCAGGAGTAATCCTTGATGAAAAATGGATTGAGGAATTAAAAAGCGGCATATCAAAAGAACTGACATTATATGTAGACCTATTCAGGGTCTGGTCTGTCTGGCCTGATGAATTTATAGCAGGGAAAAAGGTCATAAAGACCTTGACGAGCGATCCTGTTAAGGGCGAATTTATCGCAACATCCTTTGATGGCCTTACCCAGATAAAAAAGAGATTCAAGGATTTTAATTCCATGCTAAGATGGGCCCTGGACATAAGGGACCTGAAGGTAGTAAATATAAAGGAACTTGAGGATTCTGAGTACTTCATCAGGATAACGGTAGAATCGAGATTAAGAAAATTGCCACCTGTCATAGGTTATCTTCTCTTCTTCGTTCCTGAGAGAGAATTCCGTATAATAAAGGACTCTCCTAAATTTCTGGTAAGGAACAGGCAATGAGAAGAGGGCTTCTTAAGATTGGTATATTTCTTCTTGCCCTGATCCTTATCATACTGGAGATCCATTTCATCAGGTTAAAAGACCTCTCAATAGCCACAAGGATATTGCTCCTTATCATCCTTAACCTTAACATAATCGCACTCATGACACTTATCTTTTTTGTAATGAAATCCCTTGTGAGACTATATCTTGAAAGGAAACAGAGAATACTCGGTTCTAAATTCAAGACGAAGATCGTCCTTATCTTCGTCATATTAACCTCCATCCCATCGATATTACTGTTTATTGGTGCGAGTGGCCTGCTGACAAACTATATAGACAGGCTGTTTACCCCAAAAATCAGGATACCCCTTGAAAACAGTATATCCCTTGCAAAAGGCCTTTATGAACTGGAGAAGGAAAGAAACTTAAAGATGGCCAGGCTGGCAGCATCGAGGGGTGTTATCCCTGATGGATACAGGGTTACAAGGATCAAAGAAGCCTCTGATAAAAACTCGCAGGTGATAATAGATGCCTTTAAGGGAGAAGAAGGGGCAGAGGTAATCTCAGGGGATGAGGGTGATACTGTAAGGGCAGTAGTTCCTTTATTGAAGGATGGGAAGGCCATTGAGGTTATAGTTGTAGAATCAACAATTAAAAGGGATTTGAGCCAGAGGGTAAATCAACTCAAGGATTTTTATGAGGATTACATAAAACTTGAGGCATTCAAGCAACCCCTTAAGTTAAATTATCTTCTTTTTCTTGGCTTCTTCACGCTTCTTGTCATATTCACGGCCATATGGGTATCTCTGAGGATTGCCAGGGGTATTACCGAACCTGTTCAGGAACTGGCTCAGGCTACAAGAGAGGTTGCCTCAGGTAATCTGGAGGTTTCATTAAGGACAGAAAGGGATGATGAGATAGGGCTCCTTATTAATTCCTTTGACAGGATGGTAAAAGATATTAAGGAGGGTAAGGAGTATATTCAGGCTGCCTATGCCGAGTCTGACAGGAGAAGACTCTGCATGGAAAACATCCTTGAAAATATAAGAAGCGGTGTTATATCCCTTGACGGAGAAGGAAATGTTATAACCGCAAACAGGGCAGCATTGTCAATTCTCGATCTAACGCAAGATTCCGTGATAGGCAGGAATTATAGGGAGGTCATCTCAGTGATCAAGTCCGATTCACTTCAGGAACTTATCTATGGGATTAAGCTAAAGACACTGGAGAGGATAGAGAGAGAGATCTGGGCAACCATAAGCGGCAGAAGGGTAATGCTCAGGGTAACAATAATGGGGCTTCGCGATAAAGATTCTAATTATCTCGGTCTTCTGGTTGTCTTTGATGACCTGACAGATGTTATAAAGGCTCAGAAGGCTGTTGCCTGGCAGGAGGTAGCAAGAAGGATGGCTCATGAGATAAAGAATCCCCTGACCCCTATAAAGCTTTCCACGGAAAGGATGCTCAGGAAGTGGGAGAACAATGATAGCGATTTCCCTGAGGTATTTAAGAAGTCCACAAAGACGATCATAAAGGAGGTTGAAGGTCTGAAAAGGCTGGTGGATGAATTCTCGAGGTTTGGAAAGATGCCCGATATAAACAAAGTCCCTTCAGATATAAATGCTATAATCGAGGAGGTGGTAAATCTATACAGGGCATACAAGAACCTCAAGATCAATATATCCGTCCCGGAGGATACGCCCCTTGTTGATCTCGATGCGGAGCAATTCAAGCGAGTTCTGATCAATCTCGTTGATAATGCCACTCAGGCAATGGGAGATAGTGGGATCATAGATATAACTGTGGACCATAATATAAGTACTAACAGAATATTTATCAATGTCGCAGACAACGGTCCTGGCATAAATGAGGAGGATAAGGACAAACTCTTTCTCCCCTATTTCTCAACAAAAAAGGGAGGAACAGGTCTCGGCCTTGCCATCGCTGACAGGATAATTACGGAACACATGGGTTATCTAAGAGTGAGGGATAATATGCCCAAAGGTACTGTATTTACTATTGAATTGCCAATAAAGGAGAGATTATGAAACCCCTAATACTCGTTGTTGATGATGAGGAAGGGATAAGGGAAACCCTTTCAGAGATCCTTGAAGATGAAAACTATGATGTTATAATCGCTTCTTCAGGAGAAGAAGCCCTTGAGATATTCAAAAAGGAATTGCCTGACCTTGTATTTCTTGATATATGGTTACCTGGGATAGATGGAATCGAGACTTTAAAGGAAATGAAGAGCCTTAAAAAGGATACCCCGGTGATCATGATTTCAGGTCATGGGAGTATAGAGCTTGCAGTTAAGGCTATGCAGATAGGTGCCTGTGATTTTATTGAGAAACCTTTTTCCATTGATCGAGTGGTTGTATCATCAAAGAATGCCCTTACTATGAGCAGTCTTGAAAGGGAGAACAGGTATTTAAGGGAAAAGTTCTCCCAGAAATGGAATCTTATAGGTGAGTCAAAGGAGATAAGAACCCTTCGATCACAGATAGAGATGGCTGCCAGGAGTAACAGCAGGGTTTTGATAATGGGCGAAAGCGGCTCAGGCAAGGAACTGGTTGCCAGACTCCTTCATATCATGAGCAGCAGGGCATCAAAACCTTTCGTAGAGGTCAACTGTGCTGCTATTCCCCAGGAACTGATAGAAAGTGAACTATTCGGTCATGAGAAAGGCTCTTTCACAGGTGCCTTTGAGAGGAAAAAGGGGAAATTTGAGCTTGCTGATGAAGGAACCCTGTTCCTTGATGAGATCGGCGACATGTCCTTACAAACTCAGGCAAAGGTTTTAAGGGTTATTGAGACGCAGGAGTTTCAGCGGGTTGGGGGGAGTTCCAACATAAAGGTTGATGTAAGGATAATCGCTGCCACAAACAAGGACCTTTCCAAAGAGGTGGGAAAGGCAAGATTCAGGGAGGACCTTTTCTTTCGCCTCAATGTAATACCTATATCTGTGCCACCTCTCAGGGATAGAAAGGAGGATATACCCCTGCTCGTTGACTATTTTATAAAGACCATTTCTGAGGAGTACGGGCAAAGACCCAAAAGGATTACCCCTGAAGCCATAAGGATGCTCCAGAACCATGACTGGCCAGGAAATGTCAGGGAATTGAGAAACACCATTGAAAGGCTTATCATAATGACCCCTTCGGAGATCATCACAGAAAAGGATATAAACCTGGGTAGTAGTATAGGGATAGCCAATTATTTCAAATACAGGACTCTCAAGGAGGCGAGGGAAGCCTTCGAAAGGGATTTTTTAATAAAAAAACTCCAGGAAAATAACTGGAACATATCAAAGACTGCTGAGCAACTGGACATCGAGAGGAGCAATCTCCACAGGAAGATCAGAGCTTACAACATATCCCATGATTAAGATTCAGGATGCCTTCATAGTGAATAACTTTTGGTATTGCCATAACTTTTGTAACACCCTTTTCCCAATCTGCAATGTACGATGGAAAAACTCCTGTAGATTTTTGAGAAAACAAAGGGGGCTTGACAAATTATTGGTATTTAGGGTAATTTTCTTATCTAATAAATTTTAAACAAAGGAGTGATTCGCTCCTTTTATTACAGGAGGGAGGTAGTGAATTGTATGCTTTAGGTACCCACTTATTGGTTGAGTTAAAGGATTGTAACCCTTCAATCCTTCAGAGCCTTGAAGAAGTCAGAGATGCTCTTGTCTCGGCTGCGAAAGAGGCAAAGGCAACAATAGTCGATATTTCCTTCCATGAATTCAGCCCCTTTGGAATCAGTGGCATGGTTGTAATAGCAGAATCCCATCTGTCTATTCATACATGGCCTGAATACGGGTATGCTGCGGTAGACATCTTTACATGTGGTGAAACGATAAAACCTGACAGGGCAGCAGCTTATCTGATAAAACGATTTGCGAGCAAAAACCCTTCAATCGTAGAGATGAAGAGGGGCATTCTCTCTCACGAGAATATAAAGCTGCCCCATAAGATTACGGATCCAGAACTACAGGTATCCTGTAAATAAGATTATTCCTTTTTATCGCTAAGTGCTGCGATGCCAGGTAGTTCTTTGCCCTCCAATAACTGGAGAGAAGCGCCTCCACCAGTTGATATAAAGGAGATAGAATCGGAGACGCCAGCCCTGTGAACAGCAAGGTCGGTGTCTCCACCACCCACTATTGTTAGGGCATAGGCATCTGCAACCGCCCTGGCGATTGCAAAGGTACCCCTTGAAAAGGCATCAAGCTCAAATACCCCCATGGGTCCATTCCATATGATTGTCTTTGCATCCTGAAGGGCCTCTGAGAATAGTCTGACCGAGGCAGGGCCTATGTCAAGGGCAAGCCATCCCTTTGGGATCTCCTGGGTAGTGACAATCTTGGTCTCAACGCCTGGTTCCATGCTCTGAGCAATCACGCAGTCAACGGGCAGATAAAACTTTACATTATTCTGAACCAGCTTTTCCCTTATCCTGTTAGCAAGATCAAGCATATCCAATTCAACAAGGGAGTTCCCTATCTCATAACCCATAGCCTTAATAAATGTGAAGGCCATGCCTCCACCTACAATAACCTTATCAACCTTATCAGCGAGATTCTCAAGAACGCCGATCTTCCCTGATACCTTAGCACCACCAAGAATTGCAACAAAGGGCCTCACCGGGTTTGTTACAACGCCCTGAAGATATTCGATCTCTTTCTTCAGGAGAAAACCAGCAGCAGCAGGTAGAAATTTTGTTATTCCAACGATCGAGGCATGGGAGCGGTGAGAGGCACCGAAGGCATCATTAACATAGAAGTCAGCAAGTTTTGCGAGGGCCCTGGCAAATTCTTCATCATTTTTTTCCTCCTCAGGATGAAACCTGAGGTTTTCAAGCAAAATCACATCTCCATTCTTCATCCTTGAGACGACATTTTCGACCTGTGGCCCAACACAATCCTCAACAAAGGTGACATCCTTATCCAGAAGTCTCTGTAACCTCTTTGCAACAGGCTGGAGGCTGAGTCTTGGTGATACCTTTCCCTTCGGCCTGCCAAGATGGGAAGCAAGGATAACCTTTGCACCTTCATCAATAGCATAATTTATGGTTGGCAATGTTGAGCGAATCCTTCTGTCGTCGGTGATCTTCAGGTTTTCGTCAAGAGGCACATTAAAGTCAGCCCTGATAAAGACCCTTTTTCCTTTCAGGTCCAGGTCTTCAATGGTCATCTTATTAAGTATATTTGTGGTTGGAACTATATTCTCTGTCTTTCTTATCATGCATTACCCCTCTATATTATTTAATAAGATATAACATAAGATCCCTGAGTCTGCAACTATAGCCCCATTCATTGTCATACCATGCAATGACCTTCACCATTTTCCCTTCGATTACCTTGGTAACAGTAGCATCAATTATTGCTGAATGGGGATTTCCATTAAGGTCTGTCGATACGAGAGGGTCTTCAGAATATTGAATGATGCCTTTCATTGCACCCTCTGATGCAGCTTTCAGGGCCTTATTAATATCATCTGCCGTTGCCTCTTTTGAAAGTTCTGCTACAAGGTCAACGACTGACACATTGGGTGTCGGAACCCTGATAGCCATACCATCAAGCTTTCCCTTTAGTTCGGGGAGGACAAGACCGACAGCCTTTGCTGCACCTGTTGTTGTGGGGATCATGTTCAGCGCTGCTGCCCTCGCCCTTCTAAGGTCCTTGTGGGGAAGATCAAGGATCCTCTGATCATTTGTATAGGAATGGATGGTTGTCATTAACCCCCTTAATATGCCAAACTCCTTATGAATAACCTTTGCAACAGGGGCAAGGCAGTTTGTGGTACAGGAGGCATTTGAAATGATCCTGTGTTTTTCTCTATCAAGGGCATCCTCATTCACACCCATACAGACCGTAACATCCGGTTCCTTTGCTGGAGCTGATATGATAACCCATCTCGCTCCTGCCTCAATATGCTTCATAGCGCCTGTCCTGTCTGTAAATCTCCCTGTAGATTCCAGAACCAGATCGACCTTAAGTTCCTTCCATGGCAATTGGGCTGGCTCTGTAACGGCAAGGACCTTTATCTCTTTCCCGCTTACGATTATGCTCTGTTCTGTTGAGCCTACCTCGGCGCCAAATATACCGTGGACAGAATCGTATTTAAGCAGGTGAGCAAGTGTCTTTGAATCTGTCAGATCATTTATAGCAACGATCTCCAGTTCACTGTTACCAATACTTGCCCTCAGAAAATTCCTCCCGATGCGACCGAATCCATTGATTCCTACTCTTACTGGCATAGAATCCTCCTTACATTAGTTTTTCAAGCTATTTATAACGAAACCTGCCATTACCTTTGGATAAAAGTAGGTTGATTTTGGCGGCATCCTCATTGATGACAAGGCAACCCTTTCAACATCCTCAACCTTTGTGGGATTAAGAAAAAATGCTGCATCATAGGATCCTCCAGAAACGAGAGACCTCGAGACCCCGACATCCATCTCATAATGTATCTCTGATACACCAAGGAGTTTCTTGAATACAAGGTCATGAAGAATAACCACATCAAGACCCCTTAAGACAGGATGGATGTCCTCCATATTATCACCCTTGAACCTCAGAAGATATTGCATATCCGCCCCCTTCATCATGAGACCAAAGGTTCGGTCTTTATCCCTGATTGATTCAATTATATCATCTTCAAGGGGTATTTTATATATATCAAAATAACTTTTCAGACGATCTATCAAATCCCTGCCGTTATAGTGGATCAACCTGTGAGAAGGAAGGATCGTTATATCCCCTTCAGAAATATTGGCCAGAAACATCAGCACATAGTTAAATGGCTCATCACCCTTTACATTTCCCATCCGTTCCTTCATTATCCGCTGAAATTCGAGGGCAGTTTCATATCTATGGTGACCATCTGCAATCAGGATAGGCTTATCCGAAAGATCAGCCCTGATACCCTCAATATAGCTGTCCTCCTCTATGATCCATAGTTTATGGTTAACATTGTCCTCGATTGCCTCTATATAAGGAGACCTATTACAGACCTCATTGACAATGGTTGATGCAACCTTTCGATCGCTATGGTAAAGGGAAAAGATAGGGCTGGTGTTGGCAAGACAGGTCATCATTAAGCTCAGTCTGTCTGCCTTTGGCTTTGAATGGGTGCACTCATGAGGATAAACTCCCCTTCCAAGTTCCTCAAGTCTTACAAGGCCAAAGAAACCCCTGAGCCTTCTCTTTTTATTAGCAAACCTGTATTCCATCTCATAGGCATAGAAGCAGGGCTTATCAGATCTTTTAAGGATCCCTTCTTTAAGCCACTCATTAAGGTAAGTTGCTGCCCTTGTATATTTATTGTCAGAGTCGGTATCAGATGGTCTTTCTTCTCCAGCATCTATCCTGACAATATTGTAAGGGCTCTTCTTATAAAGGGCTTCCCTTATTTCAGGTGTAATGATATCATAGGGAGGAGCCATAACATCGCTTCCCTTTACCCTCTTATGATTATATAAAATTCCCCTGAAGGGAAGAACTTCAGCCATATTTCTCCTCAGAGTCAGGATAGGAAACTCTGTTATCTTAGCATGGTAGCCATTGTATTTTCAAACAGTCTTCATCTCCCTCCAATTCCAATAAAATCTTAGATAAGAGGCTGTGCCCTCTCATTAAAATCCAGGGTCTCCTCAAACTGTGGCAAAGGGGAGCTTATTTATGATAATCTATGCATATCTTTGCCTCTTTGCCGGTGTGGTGGAATTGGCAGACGCGCCGGACTCAAAATCCGGTGAGGGCAACCTCGTGTGGGTTCGACTCCCACCACCGGCACCATGATACTTTAAAGATCAGCTACTGGAGGAATAAAATTTGAGATATCTTAAATTTAATTTCAGTCTGCTTATATTACAGATTTGTGTCCTATTTTGCCTGTCATCGGTCTCATCTTCAGCACCGCCTTCTCCATGGGATATCGAGGGCATTATAGGGAAAAAGGCACCGGACTTCTCCCTCAGGGATATCAATGATAGGGTTATCAATCTCTCAGCCATGAGGGGTAAGGTTGTGATTATTAACTTCTGGGCTATCTGGTGCCCTCCCTGCAGGGCAGAGATGCCCTCATTGAATAACCTTTACAGGGAATTGAGAAATAAGGGGCTTGAGGTGATAGCAATATCTACAGACCGCTCTGCTTCAGTCGTAAAGGATTACCTATCAAAAAACCCTCTGGATATTACTATCGTGGTTGATTCAGACAATAAGGTATCAAGGCAATTCAAGGTCTTTTCAATCCCCACGACATTCCTGATTGATAGAAATGGGATTATAATTGAGAGATACCTTGGTGAGGAGAACTGGACTTCACCGGAGATAAAAAAGAAGATATTAGAAACCCTAAGGATTCCATAAATGACAGGCCACAAGTCTTCCTTCAAGGCCCTTATCATGTGGTTGTTTTAATTCAGGGTAGAGGCGGTCACAGGGTTCAAACCTCCTGGGGCATCTCGGATGAAAAGGGCATCCTGCTGGTATGTTAAGGGGACTCGGAACATCTCCTGTATCTATAAAGGTCACCTGTCTTTTTTCTTTAATTCGTATCTTAGGCGTTGATGAAAGGAGCATCTCTGTGTAGGGATGAAGGGGGTTCCCAAAAAGTTCATCAGTTGTGGATGCCTCAACAATCCTGCCAAGATACATAACCGCAACATTATCACTGAAGTATCTGACCACATTAAGGTCATGACTTATAAAGAGAAAGGATAGCCTTGATTGCTCCTTGATCTCCTTCAGCAGGTTGAGGATCTGTGCCTGAATAGAGACATCAAGGGCAGATAGGGGTTCATCAGCTACAATCAACTCAGGAGAAACCGCAAGGACTCTCGCAATACATATCCTCTGTCTCTGACCACCGCTAAATTCATGGGGATAACGATCCAGGACATCCCTGTCCAGTCCAACCTTATTAAGGAGTGAAATGACGATTTCTCTCATCTCCTTTCTATTTGCCAGTTTGTGTATCCTCAGAGGCTCTGAAACAGTACTGAAGACAGTCTTTCTGGGATTGAGAGACGCAAAAGGATCCTGGAATATGATCTGTACGGACCGCCTGAACCTCTTTAGAGAGTCACCTTTAAACCTAGCAATATCCATTCCCTTATAGAGTATCCTTCCCGATGATGGTGAAATAAGCCTGAGAATCAATCTTGCAACAGTGCTCTTCCCACATCCACTTTCACCAACAAGGGCAAAAACGCTATCTTCCTTTATTGAGAAGTCTATGCCATCCACTGCCCTGAGGGTCCCGTGAATTGTCCCGAACCCCTTTGTCTTTACTTCAAAGTGCTTTTTTAGAGACTCAACTCTCAGTAACTCCATTCGGCTAACTCCCTTGCCCTTATACATCTGACGAGATGACCTTTTGTAATCTCCTCCAGAACAGGTTCGCTTTCATTACATTCAGGGATTGCAAATCTGCACCTGTTGGAGAATTTACACCCCTCTGGCAGGGCATCAGGCCTTGGCACAAAACCTGGTATAGGTTTAAGAGGAACTCCCCTTCTTACAGGCAATGATTCGAGTAATCCCCTTGTATAGGGACACTGGGGATTCGAGAACAAATCGTCTGTACTGGCAACCTCAAAGAGCCTTCCTGCATACATAATTGCTACCCTATCTGCATTTTCCGATATAATCCCAAGGTCGTGGGTAATGAGGAGCAAACTCATACCCATCTCTCTGCGAAGGTTCTGTAAAAGCCCCAATATCTGCGATTGAATGGTTACATCAAGGGCTGTTGTAGGTTCATCCGCAATCAGTATGGAAGGCCGGCAGGCTATAGCCATTGCTATCATCACCCGCTGTCTCATTCCTCCTGACATTTGGTGAGGATATTCCCTTACCCTGATCTCAGGGGATGGGATCTTCACTGCCCTCAATAAATCTATTGATCTTTCCATAGCCTCTCGCTTAGATATTCCAAGATGGGTTATCAGAACCTCGGAGACCTGATAGCCTATGGTTAAAACAGGGTTGAGGGAGGTCATGGGTTCCTGGAAGATCATCGAGATCTCTTTACCCCTCAATCTTCTCATGGATTCACCATCAAGGGATAAAAGGTTCCGTCCCTTAAAGATTACCTCTCCTTCTGCTAAGGCATTCTCTGGAAGGAGTCCCATAACAGAGAGGGCAGTTAGGCTCTTACCGCAACCACTCTCACCTACGAGACCAAAGACCTCTGACTCTCCTATGGAGAAATTCAGGTCTTTTACAGCATTGATCTTCTTTGATGTGGTAAGAAAAGATATATTAAGGTTTTTAACCTCAAAAAAAGGGGTTGACACCTTATTAACTATTTTCCCTCGATGCCCTGCTCATCCTTCTTTATCAGTTTAAGATAGGTCTTTGCCTCGGTTAGATCAGGATTCTGACTCAGGGCAGCCTCCCACTCTTCAACAGCAAGACCTATCATGCCCTTCATGTAATAGGTTAATCCTGTCTGAATCCAGGCTGGTCCATAATCAGGATTTATCTCTTTTGCCTTATTAAACTGAACCATCGCCTCCTCATAATTTCCCTTATTTCTGAGGGCAATACCAAGCTTTGTATGGATATCCGCAGCCCTGTCATGAAGCCTGAGAGCCTTGCGATACTCCTCGATAGCCTCGTCATACATACCGAAATCAAGATAGATATTGCCTATCTTGAAATGTTCATTAGCAAGCTTGCCAGCCACGAAGGGATCGAGGGATGTTGGCGTTGGATGAGCAATCTGAGCTGCAAGAGAAAAGACCTCCTGTGCCTTCTTGAATTCGCCAAGGTCATTGTAGGTTATCGAAAGATTAAGGGATGCCTCGGTATATCTTGGATTTATCTCTATGGCCCTTTCAAAGAATTCCGCTGCCTCTTTAAGATTACCTTTCAAATGGGCAATGACGCCAAGCTTATTCAACACATCAGCATAGGAAGGTGTTCGGCTGATCACCTCTCTGAGGATAGGTTCAGCCTCAGAGTACCTCCCCGCCTCAAATAGCTCCTTTCCCATTTGATATAATTCGTTTAATTCTTTTTCCATGCTTTCAAAGTATAGGGTCTCAAATTGCCCTTTGTCAAGCCCGTCAATGCCCTACTGCCTGGTCTGCAAGCACATTGTAGCAGAGAACTCTAACAAGTCTTTCAGACCTCCTTAAACCTTAAGGCATTCAAGATTCAAACGTAAATAGCGCAAGATAATAATACAGGGGTGTATTAACTGCCATAGAATGAGGTATAATTTTATATGGATTACACCATTAAGATCGGCGGTGAGGCTGGTCAGGGGATACAGACAATCGGTGATACCCTTGCAAGGGTATTCTCACGGGCAGGCTATTATGTCTTTACCCATCAGGATTATGAGTCAAGAATAAGAGGCGGGCATAACTTCTTCCAGATCAGATTCTCTGATAAGCCTGTAACCGCATCGAGGGAAAAAATTGATATCCTGATCGCACTCGACAAAGAAAGCATTGAGCAGCATGAGACGGAACTATCAGATTACGGTCAGATAATCTATGATTCGGCAACGCTAAAACAGAAGCATGAAAAATCCTATTTCCTTGATATACCCTTTGTAAATCTTGCTGTTGAACATGGCGGCAATAAGATAATGGCAAATACCGTAGCGACAGGTGCGGTTTTGGGAATGCTTGGAATGGAACTGGATATATTGATCAATATTATTAGAGATACGTTTAAAAAGAAGGGCGATGACATTATAAAGGCAAACATCAACACTGCAATGGCAGGGCATGATTATGCAATTAAACAGTGCCTGAAATGCGCCTTCTCGGTAGCGCAGATCTCTAAGCCAAGAATGTTGATAGCTGGCAATGATGCTATCGGACTTGGGGCGATTGCATCGGGTTGCAAGTTCTATTCTGCATATCCTATGACACCTTCGACAGGGATAATGCTCTATATTGCAAGCAAGGCAAAGGAGTACGATATTGTTGTAGAGCAGGCAGAGGACGAGATAGCTGCCATTAATATGGCCCTTGGTGCTTCCTTTGCTGGGGTCAGGGCAATGACAGGAAGTTCCGGCGGAGGATTTGCATTAATGGTGGAAGGCCTATCCCTTGCTGCTATGACAGAGACACCGATAGTCATAGCCCTTGCCCAGAGACCAGGACCAGCAACCGGCTTTCCAACAAGAACAGAACAGGCTGACTTAAACTTTGCCCTTTACACTGCACACGGGGAATTTCCGAGGGTTATATTTGCCCCGGGCACGCCTGAGCAGGCATTTTATCTCACAAACAAGGCCTTTGACATCGCAGAAAAATACCAGATACCCGTGATCATTCTTACTGACCAGTACCTTGCAGACTCGCAATGGACATTCGATAGTCTTGATTTGAGTAAGATTAAATACACAGATTACAGGCTCAGGGGAGAGCTATTTAGAAACCTGCCCGAATACAGACGCCATGCATTTACAGAAAACGGGGTATCGCCATTAGGCGTTCCTGGAGATGCAAAACATCTTGTGGTTACAGATAGCGACGAGCATGACGAAGAGGGACATCTAGTAGAGGATGCAGAAACAAGGATAAAAATGGTTAATAAAAGGCTCTTTAAAAAATTGCCTCTTCTCAGAAAAGAGATTGAGCCTCCTTTGTTCTATGGTCATCCTGAACCAGAAATGGTAATCACAGGATGGGGATCTACCTATGGCGTAATGAAAGAGGCGGTGGACGAACTGTCATCCAATTGGGATATTGCGATGCTTCACTTCAGCGAGATATACCCCCTTCCTTCAACAAATAAATTTAACTATCTTAAGGTACTGAAAAATGCGAAAAAGACCATCTGTGTAGAAAATAATGCCACAGGCCAGTTTGCAAGGCTAATAAGGACAGAGACAGGATATTCATTCAACAGGCTGATCAATAAATATGACGGAAGACCATTTACAGTGGATGGCCTCACAGGAGAGCTATATGCCCTCATTAGATAATTATAAAGGACAGACGCCTGCATGGTGTCCTGGATGCGGTAATTTCAGCATCCTCAAGACATTCAAGGATGTCATGGTTGAACTCGAAATCGAGCCGCATCAGTTTACAATCGTCTCAGGAATAGGACAGGCAGGCAAGTTTCCCCATTACCTAAAATGCAATACCTTCAACGGTCTTCACGGAAGGACACTGCCTGTTGCGACAGGTATCAGACTTGCCAAGCATGAGATGCTTGTAATCGCTGTTGCAGGAGATGGAGACTGCTATGGTGAAGGAGGAAATCATCTGATACATGCCATAAGAAGAAACATAAATGTAAAACTCTTTGTGCATGACAACCAGATATACGGACTCACAAAGGGACAAGCATCCCCCACAAGTATGGAGAGAATGGTGACAAAGAATCAGCCCTTCGGTGTGCTTTCAGAACAGCTGAATCCTCTGGCATTGGCAGTAGCAATTGACTGTAGCTTTGTAGCGAGGGGGTTTGCAGGGGATACAGAGCATCTGAAAGGGTTGATTAAAGAGGCCATAAATCATAAAGGATTCACCCTTGTAGATATCTTGCAGCCATGCGTAACATTTAACAAAATCAACACATACGAATGGTACAGGAAAAGGGTATACCCCATCGAGCCAGAATATAATCCAGAAGACAGGATCGAGGCATTCAAGAAGGCTCTTGAATGGGGAGAAAAGATCCCGATTGGAATAATATATAAGAATAATAGACCAACATTTGAAGAAAAAATACCTGTAATAAGAGATGTTCCACTTGTAAGACAGCGATTTGACCTTGATAGGATAGAGACGATCATTAAAGAGTTTTATTAATAAACATGCAAACCCGTATTGACTCACATCTGTCCAAGATAAATGTTAGATGGGCATGAGACCGAAAAAACACAAAAGGCGACACCTTAATGTAATAATTTGTTAAATGACCTATCATCACCATAATATAATCTCAAGAGACATTCATAACCTCACCCTACCTTTAAATAAAATCCTGTCGCTTTCTTTTGTGTTTTTGAGGTCTTATGCCCATTAAAATAACCTCTGTCACTTTATTTTTGGACAGCAGTGGTATTGACTAAAAGCTCATTTATTGTTACCTTATACTGAAATCATCCTTATTGTGTATCGGAGGTTTATGATGAATAGAAGCTTCAAAGGGGCAAGGGGTTTTACCCTTGTTGAGTTACTCGTTGTTATGGTCATTATCGGGCTTCTTGCAGCCCTTGTCGGTCCTAGACTGTTTCCACAGCTTGGGAAGGGAAAGCAGGGTGCTGCAAAGGCACAGATAGAACTCCTTGGTCAGGCCCTGGATCAGTTCAGGCTTGATGTTGGAAGGTATCCGACAACGCAGGAAGGACTTAATGCCCTTGTAACGAATCCGGGAATCGAAAAATGGGACGGACCTTATCTCAAAAAAGGGTTGCCAAACGATCCATGGGGAAGACCTTATAATTATCAATCCCCTGGTACGCACGGAGAATATGACCTCTGGTCTTATGGGAGGGACGGCTCTCCGGGAGGTGAAAAGGAGGATAAGGACGTAACGAGCTGGGAATAGTTATCCATGGGCCTCTGCCCAATTTTTGCCAATTCCTGACTCTACCCTGAGCGGAACTGTTAGTTTAACCACTCCTTCCATCTTTTCCTTAACAAGTCTTGCCACTACATCTATCTCATCTTCAGGTACCTCAAAGACGAGTTCATCATGAACCTGAAGAATCATCTTTGTCTTTAAACCCTTATCCTTTATCGTCTGCCAGATATTTATCATGGCAACCTTTATGATGTCAGCCGCCGTCCCCTGAATTGGGGAGTTTACCGCAAGCCTTTCACCAAGTTGCCTTGTTGAAGTGGTCTTGCTTTTTAATTCAGGAATGGGCCTCTTTCTTCCAAACATGGTCTTCACAAAGCCACGCTCAGATGCATCTTTCAATGTCATTTCAATATAATCCTTCACCTCTCTGTGTCTCTCAAAGTAGTTTGCGATGTACTGTTTTGCCTCCTCCCTTGATATGTTGAGAGCCTCAGAAAGACCAAAAGGAGATATTCCATACACAATCCCAAAATTAACAGTCTTTGCGACCCTTCTCATATCCTGAGTTACGGAGTTTATATCTACATTAAAGAGTTCAGAGGCTGTCTTTGCATGAATATCCACCCCTGATTGAAAAGCCTCAATCAGGCTTCTGTCCCCGCTTAGGTGGGCAAGAATCCTTAACTCTATCTGAGAATAATCAGAAGATATTATAAGATTACCAGGTGCTGCTATAAAGGCCTCCCTGATCCTCCTTCCCCATTCTCCCTTAATAGGGATATTCTGAAGGTTAGGCTCGCTGCTTGAAAGCCTCCCTGTGGCAGTGACGGTCTGATTAAAAGAGGTATGAACCCTTCCTGTGATTGGATTTACAAGTGATGGCAGGACATCTGTATATGTGGATTTCAGCTTACTGAGGCTCCTGTAATTCAGAATCTCCCTGGGTAATTCATGAAACTCTGCAAGTTCCTCAAGGACACTGAGTTCTGTAGAAAATCCGGTCTTTGTCTTTTTGCCTGGTTTTAATCCCAGAGAGTGAAAAAGCACCTTGCTGAGTTGTTTTGGTGAATTAATATTGAACTCCTCTCCGGCAAGGAAATAGATCCTCCTCTTGATCGATTCAAGCTCTCTCTCGATCTCCTTTGACATCTCCCTCATTTTTTCAGTATCTATCAAGAATCCCGCCATCTCCATATCAATAAGGACATTGATTAATGGCATCTCTATATCCCTGTAGACCTTATCAAGCCCCTCTTCTTCGAGTTGCGGAAAAAGTATATCCTTCAGTTCGTAGGCAAGGGCAGCATCCTCGGCAGCATATACCGTCGCCTCTTCAATCGGGACATCTGCAAAAGAAGCCCTTTTTCCAATAATCTCTGGAAAGGTCTTTTTACGGTATGAAAGATACTCAAAGGCTACTTCTTCAAGGTTATGATTTGGTCTGTTAGGATTCAAAAGATAAGAGGCAATCATGGTATCATAGAGCATACCTGATACATTGAACCCCTCTCTCCTTAGAAAGGAAATATCGAACTTTAGATTATGACCGATCTTTTGTATGTCCTTATTCTCAAATATAATCCTCAATGTTCTCAGACAGTCCTCTTTGTCAATTTGGGTATGAACACCCTCATAGCTATGACTGAGAGGTACATAATGGGCCTTACCCTTATTCGCACATAAGGCAATCCCCACAATGACGTCCCTCAATGTATCCCTGCCTGTAGTTTCGATATCGACCGAAAATGATCTGCCTATTTTACTGACAAGTGCATTGAGCCTATCCATCTCTATGATAGTCTTATATTCTCTCATAGACTCAGTGGTGGGTATGAGTTTCATTAGACTAACGAATTCAAGGTCTCTAAATAGTGTTAGAAGGGCCTGCCAGTTCGGTTCCTTAACATAAAAATCTGATAGACTGAAACTCAGAGGGACGTCAGCCCTAATAATAGAGAGTTCTCTACTCATCTTTATCTGATCGACATTTTCTTCTATAAGCCTCCTGATCCTTTCCTTTTTTATCCTTTCAGGGTGCTTTAGCAACTCATCCAGACTCCCAAAATCCTTAAGTAACTCCTGGGCTGTCTTCTCTCCGATACCCTTCACGCCGGGGATATTGTCAACGCTGTCTCCAGCAAGGGCCATAAGTTCGGGTATCCTTTCAGGGGTAATACCATACCTTTCCTTTACATACTCAGAATCAAGTATTCTGTCCTTTACAGGGTCATAGATACTTATTCCGTGATTTATGATCTGAAGCATATCCTTGTCTGCTGTGACAATAAATACATCCATGCCTTTTTCGGATGCCTTTTTTGCAATAGTGCAAAGTATGTCATCGGCCTCGTAACCTGGAATCTCAAAGACATTAATATTAAAAGCATCAATTATCCTCCTTATGTATGGAAGCTGTCTGATCAAGTCATTAGGGGTCTCAGGCCTCTGAGCCTTATAAGCCTCGAACAGTCTGTGTCGCTCTGTAGGCACGGGGGAATCAAAGGAAATTGCAATGCCATCAGGTTTTTTTTCCTTGATAATCTTCAGAAGCATATTAGTAAAACCATAAATGGCATTAGTGGGAAATCCCTTTGAATTCTGCAGCCCCCTTATGGCATAAAAGGCCCTGTAAACATAGGAATTTCCGTCTATCAAGTATAACTTCATAGAAGATTATAACATACCAATCTTCTTCTGATTTATGGTATATTTAACTATCGGTAATCCATATGTAGAGCTTATAGGAGGATTTAAATGAAAAGATTTCTTACTTTTATTATCCTGATATCGGTTTTATCCTTTCCCGTATATGCTGAGGAAGTCAAAAAAGGCCTTGCGCCTATTTGTACACAATGTAATATGGCTATATCTGATAAAAACATTAAGTTTTCTGTAGCTGATACCAAAAGCCTTCAAAAGGTTATGTTCGATGACATTGGTTGTGCCCTTCTGTGGAGAGATCAGCAATGCGCCACAATGCAGGACTCTTTTGACTCAAATGCCGTCACCTATGATTATTACACAGCAGAGGCAATTAAGATGAGCGATGCATTTTTCGTGATAGATTCAGGTGTTAACACACCAATGGGATACGGCATACTTGCCTTTAAATCAAAAGATGAAGCCGAGAGATTTTTAAAGGAATCCCGTAAGGGAAAGATACTAACCTATCAAGAATTGCTCACGATAAAGCTAAAAACTATGGACTAGAGACCGTAGACTGTGGACAATCTTGTGACAGGTTTCAATCCTTGTTTTATTGGAAGTAGCTCACTGGCAGTCCATAGTCCACAGTCCGCAGTCCATAGTTAATCTTCAAGAGAATTTCTCAGACTTTGTATCATTTTTATAATTGTTTCTACTTCGTCATACAACTCTTGAAAGCTTCGGGCATCAATTAAACCTCGATTTTTAGCAATAAAAAGGCACGATACAACTTCAATCCCTGACCTAACTGCATATCCAAGAAACTGTCTGAATTCTGCATTACTTTGTCCGGTTGAGCCTTCGGCTATATTCAACGCAATAGAATCCGCTGCCCTTTTAATCTGCGGTGTAAGTACATATAGCTCATCCTTTGGGAATTTCTTGGTTAATTCGTGAATGCTTGTAGTAAAATCAACCGCCCTTTGCCATACCTTTAAGTTTTCGAATTTAAAAGCCATCTGCCCTCTCCTTTCACTATGGACTGTCGACTGTGGACCGTGGACAATCTTGTGACAGGTTTCAATCCTTGTTTTATTGGAAGTAGCTTTCAGACTCGGGAGGCTGGCGGAAAGAGTGCATCAGCGGACATATACAATCAATTACTTGATTTCTGTAATGCCGAGATATCAAAGGCCATACTCGGACAGAATCTTACCACAGAGGTCAAGGGCGGATCATATGCTGCTACGAAATCGCATATGGCCGTCCGGAAGGA
>JBBIPQ010000007.1:0-32074 GCA_037442785.1 Nitrospirota bacterium | reverse complement strand
GTGGGACTTTTATGGAAGCAGATTCCTGAGGTCTGTCCCCTTTGACGAGGTTGGGAGGAACGCCGCAAGGAGGGCATTGAATCTCCTTGGTGCCAGAAAGATCAACCCTGAGAAGGTTAAGGTGATCCTTGACAGTTCTGTATCAGCAGAGTTCCTTGGTCTCTTCTCGACCCTTATCTCATCAGAGAATGTCCAGAAAGGGAAATCCCTGCTTGCCAGCAGACTGGGGCAAAGGGTGATAAGCCCCTTAATAGACATAATAGATGATGCAACCCTGGAGGATTACCTTGGCAGCCGTCCCTTTGATGACGAAGGGGTTAATGCCTCAAGGCACTGCCTCATTAGGGAAGGCGTCTTAGAAGACTATATGTACAATACCTATACAGCCCGGAAGGAGGGTAAGAAATCTACAGGTAATGCCATAAGGTCAGGCTTTTCATCCCTGCCATCGGTTGGGCCTACAAACATTTATATCAGCACTCGGGGCATGACTGTTCCGATCAAATCGCTACTCGGATCCCTGGACAGGGGAGTCTATATCACAGAGATAATGGGTCTTCACACAGCAAATCCAATATCGGGGGAGTTCTCCATCGGGATCTCAGGCATATGGATCGAAAATGGTTTAATGAAGTATCCTGTCAAGGAGGCCCTCATTTCAGGGAATATCCTTGATCTGTTCGGAAGGATTGAGGCGGTTGGTGATGACCTGAGATTTTATGGAAACTCAGGGGCTCCAAGTCTGCTTATAGGACCTACTGACCTGAGTGCTTAAAGGCATCCATCGCCTCTGAGATGATTTGAGACATTCTGTCCCTGTACTTTGGGGAGAAATGTATCAGGATAAGGTCCTTGACACCCGCCCTCTTTGCGATCTCTCCAGCAATACGGGCAGTGAGGTGATTTCTCTCCCTTGCCCTCTCAATGTCCTCATGGAGGAAATAGGCCTCACAATAAAATGTATCAGACCCTTTCACGAGTTCTATTATCCTGGCGATATTTTCCTCCTCAGGGGAGACATCCACGACGTAAGAGATCTTCTGTCCCTTCGTAATCCTCACTACATCTATTAGTTCACCGATCCTGAAGGATCGATTCGATACCGAAATACTTTCATCAAGACCGGCCCCTTCCCTTATCATCCTCTTAAAATCACTCAGCCACGGTCCAACGGGCAATCCCATTTTATTCAAAATCGCCTTATCTATGTTAATATGAAAGTCCTCTTCAAGGGAAAAACCAAGACAGGGTATTCCATGGGAAAGGATTGCGGCCTTTACCCTGAAATAAGACCCTCTCAGTAATATTCCATCAAAGGTCCTCTCATCCCTGTCAATCCTCCTGAAGGAATCCCTTGCATAAAAACTCGCATGTCTTACTACTGCTTTACCAATACTGAAGACCTCTATCTCAGCTGGATAATCCCTTATGAGGTTCCAGGAATAGCCCTTTAACCTTCCCTCGACACCCTCAATAATCCCTTCCGGACCATAAACCCGCAAGGGTATATCCCTCCTCAGGAGTGCCCTGAGGATGGAATCAAAACCTATGAAATGGTCAATATGCATGTGGGAGACAAATATCTCCGTAATCTTTTGAACATCCCCTGGATTGAGGGTTGATATATGACCAGCATCAAAGAGGATCGCCCTCCTCTCCCTTATGAACCTCACATAAAGGGAAGGATCCTCAAACTCCCTGTTTACAAGCCTGTGATGAAATGTGGGCTTCATATCAATATGGCATTATTATGTTGCATTTTATGCCAGAATGCAACCTGATTATAAAACCGAAAAAATAGAGATAACAGTCTCCATCTTCGCCTCTGGCTCAGAATGACACAACCCTGGATAGGAGGCAGAGCATGACATGGGTAAGTCAAATAATGGACAGCATCATGAAGATACAAATCACGGTCAATGAACCGGGCCTTTTGTGCTAAAATAAGCATATTACTATCAAATACGGGAAATTCTTAAAGAGGAGGAAACATGCCTGAGCTCAGAAAGGATCCCATTTCAGGAAGATGGGTTATCATAGCAGTGGAGAGGGGAAAGAGACCGACCGACTTTACATCCCCACCAGTCCAGAGGAAAAAGGGTGGGTTCTGCCCCTTCTGCCCTGGAAATGAGTATACGACTCCTCCTGAGATTATCGCCTTCAGACCAACGGCTACACCACCTAATACACCTGGCTGGACATTGAGGGTAATGTCTAATAAATTCCCGGCCCTCCAGATCTATGGTGACCTGAATAGACAGGGCGAAGGTATATTCGACAAGATGAACGGCATTGGAGCCCATGAGGTAATCGTTGAGACCCCTGACCATATCCAATCCCTATCAACAATGCCATTAAAGGCTGTGGAGGATGTCCTCTGGGCCTATTATTTCAGGCTGACAGACCTTAAAAAGGACATACGGTTGAAGTATGTATTGATCTTCAAAAACGAAGGTGATGCTGCAGGAGCCACCCTTGAGCATTCCCATTCTCAGCTAATAGCCTTACCCATCATCCCTAAGTATGTTAAGGAAGAGATCGATTCATCAAAACAGTACTATGATATGAAGGAGCGATGCATATTCTGCGATGTAATAAACCAGGAGTTATTGGATGGACGGAGGGTAATCTATGAAAACCAGGGTTATGTGGCCCTCTCACCCTTTGCACCACGGGCACCCTTTGAGGTCTGGATAATGCCAAAGAAACATGAGTCCTCCTTTTACCCACCGAATAAGAGCTTTTCCCTTCTTGCTGAGGCGTTACAGAGGGTCCTTAAACAGATAGACAGAGTGCTTGACAACCCTCCATACAATTTTATGGTCCACACCTCACCCTTCACAGATGAGATAAATGAGTATTACCACTGGCATATCGAGCTCGTGCCGAAGCTAACAAAGATAGCCGGCTTTGAGTGGGGCTCTGGGTTTTATATAAACCCTACAACACCTGAAGAGGCAGCAAAATTCTTAAGGGAGGCAAAGATCTGACTTGAGGATAGTCATTGCCACATCAGAGGCGGTCCCCTTTGCAAAGACAGGGGGGCTTGCGGATGTAACAGGCTCGCTCTTTAAAGAGTTTTTAAGGCTGGGCAGGGATGTTTATCTCTTTCTGCCCCTTTACAGGGTAATAAGGAACAGATTCAATATAAGGGACACAGGCATAAGAATAAAGATCAATCTTGGGCAGAGGACAGTTGAAGGCATTATCTTTACGACAGATCCAGATGTCTTTTTTATTGGATGCGATGAATTTTTTGATAGGGATGAACTGTATGGGACTGCCTCTGGTGATTTCCCTGATAATGCAGAGAGGTTCATATTCTTCTCAAAGGCGGTACCAGAGGCCCTTATGTCACTGGGGCTTAAAGCTGACATAATCCACTGTAATGACTGGCAGACAGGGCTGATACCACTTTTTCTAAAGACCATATATAATAACGACTTCTTCAAAAAGACCAGGACAGTTCTGACGATCCATAACATGGGTTATCAGGGTATATTCGATGCCTCACGATTCAATCTTACAGGTCTTGGATGGGAGTGGTTTAACATGGAAGGGATAGAGTTTTACGGCAAGATAAATCTTTTGAAGGCTGGACTCATATCTGCTGATATTATAACAACGGTGAGTAAACAATACACCAGGGAGATACTGAGCCCTGATTACGGCCATGGACTCGATGGTGTCCTCAGAAAAAGGGCGGGTGACCTGAAAGGGGTGATCAATGGTATTGATATCGAGGAGTGGAACCCTTCCACAGACAGTTTTATACCTGAAGGGTTTGATCATGAGGACATCTCAGGGAAAAGGACATGCAAGGCCAAATTAATAAGGGAATGCGGTCTATCCATTCAGAAAGATGCCCCCCTCATCTCATTTGTCGGAAGGTTGAGCAGACAAAAAGGGATTGACATAATCGCAGAATCTACTGAAAGGATAGTATCCATGGGGGCTGGCCTTATAATACTCGGTAAGGGTGATATGGAGTTCGAGAACATGATCAGCGGTTTCAACGATATGTTTAAAGGCAGTGTTCATGTAAGGATTGGCTATGATGAGGCCTTTGCTCACAGGGTCTATGGGGGTAGTGACATATTCCTCATGCCATCAAGATACGAACCTTGCGGTCTCGGGCAGATGATAGCCATGAGGTACGGAACCATACCAGTTGCGAGAAAGACCGGTGGTCTTGCTGACACTGTTGAGGACTACAATCCATTGTCCGATAGCGGTACCGGTTTCCTCTTTGAGGACTATAACCCTACCTCCCTGATCTGCTCCATCCGGCTTGCGGTATCCTCATTCAGTTGTAAAGATAGATGGGAAAGGCTAATGAAAAGGGCAATGAAGAAGGATTTCTCCTGGAAAAGGTCAGCCATGGAATACCTGAATTTATATGATAGCCTCTGTTTACTACAAAAAGTCTCTGATTTTTTGGAAACTCCGGAGAAAAAGGGATGACTATAAGGACGAAACTGATATTATTTGTTGCCTCCTTCCTATCTGTGATGTTTCTCCTCATAATAGGAAGTTTCTTTATCTTTGAACATATAAGTTCTAATTATGAGGAACTGAAGAACTATACAGAGGAACATAACTTTCAGGAAAAGCTCTCAAAGGAGATATCAAGCTTTATTAAGGTGGTAGAACGATGGGCAATCACAGGGGATAAAAACCTTAGAAATCGCTATCATGAAAAGCTCTCAGGTGTTTACAAGGCCTTTGGCGACATCGAAAAGGGGAGATTAAGAGAACAATTATCTGCAATCGGTAGGGACTTCGAGGAGATCAGGGTGATCTCTTCAGAGATTATGGCAACAGAAAGACCCTTCGAGGACATGAATGCACTGTTTGCACTCAGGAGACTGAAAATAAAGGAAGAGGAGATAAATCAGAGACTTGAGGAGATGCATTCCTACTACATAAAGATGATTGATACCCTCACTCTCAAAAGTGAGAGGATAAAAAGGGAGGTTGCCCTTTATCTCGCCCTACTCTTTGTCTTTACATCCCTTGCCTTCTTATTACTTGCCCTATTCATGAGGAGGATGATAGCGGTTCCATTCAATGATATATTAACAGCCACAGAAAGGATTATGTCAGGAGACCTCAATTACAGGATCGCATCAAATAGGAATGATGAGTTTGGGATCCTTGCTGACAGGTTTGACTCAATGGTTGATGAACTTCAGAAGATAAATGAAAAGAATGAGGAACTTTACATATCGACGAGAATCCAGTTAGAGAAACTCAAGACCCTTAATGAGATAACAAAGGCCATAACCTCGACACTTGACCTGGACGAACTTCTTGGCAGGATTTCAGAAGAGGCAACAAGGCTTCTAAATGCAAGGGGTTGTGTTATAAGACTCCTTGAGGACGATAAACTCGTGATCAGGGCGTCTTACGGTCTCCCGAAAGAGGTAGAAAAGATGATGACCGTATCCCTCGGAGAAGGTATACCAGGAAAGGTTGCAAAGGAAGGAAGACCCTTACTTGTTGAAGACCTTTCAAAATTAACAGAGGACTGGAAGATACCCTATCTCGAGGCAAGATCTGTCATAAATGTGCCTCTAATCGTGGCAGGTAAGGTAATAGGGACGCTCGGTCTCTACGATAAAATGACAGAGGATGGAAAGATAATATCCTTTTCTGAAGATAATCTCAGGACAGCAGAGGGTTTTGCCTCACTATCAGCTATAGCCATTGATAAGGCAAAGGCATTTGAGATACAGATGGAAAAGGAGAAGGAGATAGCCGAGGCAAAGAAGAGACTTGAGGTGCTATTCGAGAGTGTCCAGAGCGGGATCGTGACGGTCGGGAAAGACTACAAGATTATATCCGCAAACAGGTATGTAGAATCCTGGATAGGGGTATCTGTTCAGGACATAATAGGCAAGGACTGTCTCGATGTCTTCCATGGAAAAGGCGGGATCTGCCCCCATTGTGTGGCACAGGTCACCTGTGAGACAGGGGAGATCAATATCATCACCCAATCAAGCGGATTAAATTATGCAGAACTATCCTCATTTCCTATCAAGGATGAGAACGGGAACGTAACAGAATGCGTTGTCCTTATTCAAGACATAACAGACAGGGTTCTGTATCAGGAGGAGATGCTTGCCCTCTATAAAGAGGTTGCCCAGACAAAGGACTACCTTGAAAGCCTTATTGAGAATTCAGCTGATGCAATAGTAACAACCGATGTCAATGGCATAGTCACCTCATGGAATAAAGGGGCAGAGAGGATCTATGGATATACCGAGGATGAGGCAATCGGTAAATTCCTCCCTTTTGTCCCGGATTTCCTGATCGATAAGGAGAAGGAGAATACTGAAAGGGTTAAGAATGGGGAGGTACTGAAGGACATAGAAACGGTAAGAAAGAGGAAGGATTGCACACTATTCGAGGTTAGCCTGACCCTTTCACCTGTTAAGGATGTTTCGGGTAATGTCATCGGTATCAGTGGCATATCCAGGGATATATCCGAAAAAAAGAGGGTTGAAAAGGAGTTAATTAGAAGGAATGAGGAATTATCCAGGCTCTTCTTTATCAGTTCTGCCATGAGGAGCACCCTTAACTTAGACAGGCTCCTCAGGATGATATTAACTGCGGTTACTATGGGCGATGGCCTTGGCTTTAACAGGGCAATCCTTTTCCTCATTGATGAGGAAAAGGGTTTACTGAGGGGCGTGATGGGGGTTGGACCCGCCAGTTATGAGGAGGCTGGCAGGATATGGTCAAGTCTATCCATGGAGCAGAAGACATTGAACGACATAATGGATGAGATTGATAGAGGCATAATCAAGATGGATTCCCTCCTTGACAAACTCAGCATAAGGCTAGAGATCCCCCTTGACAGGGATTGTATAATGACAAGGGCGATCAGGGAAAAGAGAACCTTTAATGTTGTTGACGCAAGGTCTGAGCCACTATCAGACCCTGTGATAATACAACAACTCGGCACAGAGGCCTATGCGGTCGTACCGCTGCTTTCAAGGGATAAGGTCATCGGGCTACTATGGGTTGATAATCTCTTCAACAAGAGGCCAATTACAGAGGAGGACCTGAAATTCCTCACAGCCTTCTCAAACCAGGTAGCAGCAGCAGTGGAGAGCGCAAGGCTCTTTGAGCAGGTATCCCTTGCTGAGGCTGAACTGGAAAACATCTTCAGGTCAATCACCGATATGGTCTATTTTACTGATATGGATTATACAATAAAGAATGTAAACAGGGCTGTCGAGGAGAGACTTGGTTTGACCAGAAAAGAGATCGTTGGGAAAAAATGCTATGAGGTCTTTCACGGGATGAATGAACCCTGGAGGAGATGTCCCCATCATAAGACTGTTGAGACCAAGATGTCCCATGTTGAAGAGATAGATGACCCGCACATGGGCGGAACCTTCCTCACATCCACCTCACCCATATTTGACCTGTCCGGGAACTTCCTTGGCACTGTCCATATAGTGAGGGACATAACAGAGCTTAAGTACATAAGGGAGAGACTTCAGAGTGCGGAACGGATGGCAGCCCTTGGTGAGGTAGCAGCAAAGGTGGCCCATGAGATAAGGAACCCCCTTGTATCCATAGGAGGCTTTGCCCAGAGACTCGAGAGAAAACTGGAAGGAAATCTAAAGGAATATGCCTCAATCATATATAATGAAGTTAAGAGGCTTGAGGATATACTTAAGGACATCCTGGGTTTTGTAAGGGAGATCAGGTTATCGATAACGGATGTTAATGTGAATGATCTTGTTGGAGATGTCATATCCCTTGTTGAGGCAGAGATACATGACAGAGGGCTTAACCTCGAGAGATACCTGGGGGATGTCCCACCTGTAAAACTCGATTATGACAGGATGAAAGAGGCCATTTTGAATATCCTTAATAATGCCATCCAGGCTGTTTTGATTCAGGGTAAGATTGTGGTTAGTACTTACAGATCCAATGGATATGCGGTTATCGAGATAAGTGATACAGGTACGGGGATCTCGGAAAAGGATCTGCCCTTTATATTCGATCCCTTTTACACAACAAAGACATCAGGCACGGGTCTTGGACTCGCAATCACACGCCGCATAGTAGAAGAACACAACGGAAAGATAGAGGTAAAAAGCAAGGTTGGAGAAGGAACGACCTTTAAGATTTTTTTACCATCGGGAAAGGAGGATGTATGAAGATATTGATCGTTGATGATGATCAACACATCAGGAGACTTTACAAGGAGGAACTGGAGGAAGAGGGGTATGAGGTTATTGTTGCAGCCACAGGCACAGAGGCACTCGAACTGTTTGAGAAGGAGAATCCTGATCTTGTAACCCTCGACATCTTAATGCCTGACATTGATGGCATAAAGCTTTTACGCCAGATGAAGGAGAGGAGACCCCGTGTCCCAATCATCATGTCCACTGCATATGATTATAGGGATGACTTTGCTGTCTGGGCATCAGAGGCCTACATCGTAAAATCCTCTGAACTGACAGACCTAAAAGAGACCATAAAAAAGCTTATTGGAAAGCAGTGATGACAGTCAGAGCCGAGTCACCTGTATATGGTGGATTTGTCCTGGGAAGGAACGGAAAGGTGATCTTCATTAAGGGGGCTATCCCAGGAGAACTGGTGGAGATAAACATAACGGAGTCCAGGAAGGATTACACAATTGGCGAGGTTACAAGGGTCATAGAGGCATCTGAATTCAGAAGAAGACCTCCCTGTCCTCATTTCGGAGACTGTGGAGGGTGTCAGCTACAATATATACAGTATGAAAGGCAGGTCACCCTTAAAGAAGAGATATTGAGGGAAAGTCTCCACAGGATAGGAGGGATCCAGATTGACGAGATTTCCTCCTTAACGGACAATGAGTTTTTTTATAGACACAGGGTTCAGTTCAAGGTCTCTCAGGATGGGAAGATAGGCTTTTTTAAGGAAGGCACAAGAGAGGTGGTCGCTATAGATAGATGTCTTGTATGCATGGAACCAATAAATGATCTCATTGCAAGGCTGAAAGGGATTGACCTCAGGGGAGTAAAGGAAATCCATGTCATCTCTGGAGATTCCCTATCAATCTTGATTAAGGGAGACAGGGCACCCCAGAAGGTCTTTGACCTTCTGGGGACCCCGGTTATTAAGGAGGATACTGTTCAGGCCATCCTTGACTCTGGTGTTTCAGGCATAGCCTTTGAAAATGGTGATTCCATCGGAAAGGATTATATAACCCTCGAATACGAAGGACTAAGATACACGGTAACGCCCTGGGGATTCTTTCAGGGTCACTGGGCATTGAATAAAAGAGTCGTGAACCTCATTATTGAGAGACTCTCACCCCTTGAAGATAAAAAGGTTATCGATCTTTATTCTGGCGCCGGTAACTTTTCTCTCCCCATTGCAAAGAGGGCATCAGAGGTGATCTCCATTGAGGAGAACCGTTATGCCATTGAGGATGGAAAGAGGAATGCCATGATAAACGGAATCAAAAACTGCCTTTTTATTAAAGCACCGGTTGAAGATGTATTTAAGAATAGAAAGAAATGGAAGGTCATCGAGGGGAGAAGATATGATATTGTGATTCTTGACCCTCCAAGACCAGGCTTATCTTCAGAACTCTGTAAGGGTTTACTTGATCTAAACAGCGAGAGGATTGTCTATGTCTCCTGTAACCCCTCAACCCTTGCAAGGGATATCAAGAGGTTAAAGGATAGATATGAGATCGAATCAGTCATCATGGTAGATTTTTTCCCAAACACCTATCACATTGAGGCGGTAGCTTTTTTGAGAATACGATGAGTGATATACCTCGCGAGATCGTTATTACCTCAAATGAATCGACAAAGCGCATACACAAGGACCTCTTCAGGTTTCCTGATGAATCCTATATCCTTATAGATAGCGATCCCTTCGCAGGCCTTTTTGATATGGAAGGCTCTCAATCAGAGTTAAGGATCCACCTTGCCCTGAACTGGCCGGATATGATAAGGCTTGCCACAGGCCGGGAAAGACCTGGCAAAGGGGACATAATCTTGCTTATGAAAAAGGTAGGCCTATCTGTTAAAGAATTACAACCCTTTAATGATCCTATGAATGAGCTGATGGCCTTCCTTTACTATGGAAAGAGATTTGATATACTTAGGAGGCTCTGCGCTGAGACAAAAAGGACTGTAGAAAGGAATATAAAGGCATCAGCCAGGATAAACTGCCACCTCATATATGAGGAGGTATCTGCCATAATTGCAAGCAGTCTCTGAAGGTGCTGAATGGTCCCGGAGGGATCAAAAGAACAAAAAGCTAATAACAAGAACCTATGGAGAGGAACCGATGGGTATGAAGAGAAGTGGAGAAGACCAAAAAAATCAGAGATTTTTGGGGGGACTGAGAAAGGTATTCTTAGAAGGTCTTCCACTAGGGGAAGCGATTGAAAGATGGGAAGAGAGGCTCAGGGATTCAGGTTGCCTGAAACCAACGCCTCCTGAATCTGTGAGGGTAATAGATTCCCTTGGTCGTATAACTGCAGAGGCGATCTTTGCTAAGATATCCTCCCCATTCTTCCATTCAGCAGCAATGGATGGTTTTGCTGTAAGGTTCCCCGACACCTTTGGCGCCTCAGAAACGAATCCGATCCTTCTAAAGATAGGTGAAAGGGCATATCCTGTAGACACCGGGGATCCAATCCCTGATGGTTTTAATGCGGTCATTATGATTGAGGATGTGAATATTGTGAAAAAGGGCAATGAAGACTTCATCGAGATTATTGCGCCAGCAACTCCCTGGCAGCATGTCAGGACTATCGGAGAGGACATAATAGAGACAGAATTGATCATTCCCCAGAATCACAGGATAAGGCCCATTGATATAGGGGCTATGCTGGCGGGTGGTCACTCAGAGATAAAGGTAAGGAAAAGACCCTTAACAGCTATAATGCCAACTGGAGATGAGATCGTTGAGCCTGGCACCCCCCTGAAGATAGGCAATATCATAGAGTTTAACTCAAGGGTCTTAGAGGGGATGATAAGGGAAGAAGGCGGTAACCCCATCCGTTATGATATAGTGCCTGATGATAAAGAATTATTGAAGGAAAAAATCATCGACTCACTGGCAAAGGCAGATCTTTCTATAATCAATGCTGGATCATCCACAGGCTCTGAGGACTATACAGCCACAGCTATCGCCGAACTGGGAGAGGTAGTGGTTCACGGCGTTGGTATAAAACCTGGAAAGCCTGTAATCCTTGGCATAGTTAAAGGAAAACCAGTACTTGGCATCCCTGGCTATCCTGTTTCCATGTATATAACCTACAACCTCTTTGTGAGACCACTCCTGTACAAACTACAGGGACTCATGCCACCAGAGCCAGATAAGATGAAGGCAGTACTCTCAAGAAACCTCCCCTCCTCACTAGGACAGGAGGAATTCGTGAGGGTTAAGGTCGGATTTGTGAAGGATAAGGTTATTGCAACCCCTGTGGGTAGAGGCGCTGGTGTAATTATGTCCCTTGCCAGGGCAGAAGGGATACTCCGTATCCCTTCCCTCTCAGAGGGCATTGGAGCTGGCACTGAGGTAGAGGTAGAGTTGATAAGGAAGGCAGAGGAGATAAAAAACACCATAGTCTGCATAGGAAGTCATGATAATACCCTGGATATCCTTTCAAACTTCCTGAGAATAAGATATCCCAGGTTCACCCTTTCATCTGCCCATGTGGGCTCAATGGGTGGGATCATGGCTATAAAGAAGGGCGAGGCTCATCTTGCAGGCACCCATCTCTTAGATGAGGACTCAGGGGAATATAATATACCTTTCCTTAAAAGACTTCTACCCGATATAAAGCTAAAGCTCATAAACCTTGTTTACAGGCAACAGGGACTGATAGTCAAGAAGGGAAACCCAAAGGGTATCACAGGTTTTAAAGACCTTCTCAGGGACGACATTACCTTCATAAACAGACAGCGTGGTTCTGGAACAAGACTGTTGACGGATAAGTGTTTAAGGGAACAGGGGATAAGCCCTGAAAGGATAAAGGGGTATGAAAGAGAGGAGTTCACCCATATGGGTGTTGCTGGGGCTGTCCTGACAGGGATAGCGGATGTTGGCATCGGTATATTGGCTGCTGCCAAAGCATTAGACCTCGACTTTATACCCCTGACCAGGGAAAGGTATGATCTCATCATACCATCGGAATACTTAGATTCAGAGCCCATCAGGGCTGTGATAGACATCATAATGAATGATAGTAGTTTTAGAGAAACGATCCTGAAACTGGGGGGGTACGACTGCTCCGACATGGGTAAGATCATATGGAGCAATGACGAGTAGCCTACTGCTCTGATTCAGTGATTATCCTCTTAGCACCAATAAACCTCTTCAGATAATAGGGTGTGTCAAGGCTATCTATGGTCACCTTTCTGCTCTTTGATGAGGCATGAATAAAGAGGTTATTGCCAAGGTAAATGCCAACATGGGAAGGAAAGGAGGCATATGTCCTGAAGAACACAAGATCCCCTATATTCAATTCATCCTTGCTTACGGACTCACCAAGTTCGAACTGTTCTCTTGCCGTCCTTGGCAAGGGGATGTTCAGATAACCAAAGACCCTCTGAACATAACCGGAACAGTCAATCCCCATTAAGCTGCTACCACCAAATCTATAGGGTATGTTCAGCATCTTCTTTGCAAAAAGGACTATTCTGTCCTTAATACCAAGATTCCTTATCGCCTCATTAGAGTCAATCAAACCTTTAAGGTCGGAGCCATTCTCAATGGCCTTCAGTTCCGATATGGAGGATTCGTATCTCTTCAACTCCTTCTCATCTATCCATGCCTCAAGAACCAGTTTCTGTCCTGGTTTCAGCTCGTCAGAATCAAGCTCATTCAGTTCCATCAATTCATCAACATCCATATTAAATCTCTTCGCAATCTTCCAGATATTATCCCCTTTCCTGACTGTATAAGTCCTGGGACCTGTCTTCTTCAGCAAGATTTTCTGACCTATCTTGAGTTTCTTTGATTCTATGCCGTTTATCTCCTTCAGTTCTGAAATAGATATGCCGTATCTCTTTGAAATACTTGAAAGGGTATCTCCTTTTTTAACTATATGAAATTCAGGATTGGATGCTTCCGAAGCCGATTTAACATTCTGAATGGTGGGTTTTGAATCCCTTGCTGGCTCACCATCATGTTTATCGGATCTTGAAGGAATCTTCAACCTCTGCCCTGGCTTCAGCCTGTCACTGGATAGATTATTAACCTCTTTTAAGTCTTTAACAGCAACATGAAATCTCTTCGAGATCTCATAAAGGCTGTCGCCCCTTTTAACCTTGTAAATCCCCTCGCCAAAGGCATTAACAGAAAGGACAATGATAAAGGCAATAACATAGGATAATATCCTCATATTACCTCCTACATAACCTCTTCCCTTGAGAGGTCCTTGATAGTTGGTAACTCTGTCAGGTCCTTCAGGCCAAAGTACTGTAAAAACTCCTGGGTTGTCCCGTAAAATAGGGGTCTCCCAGGGGCATCCTTCTTCCCTATGATCTTTATAAGCCTCTTTTCAAGAAGGGTCTTTAAAACTCCATCAGAATTTACCCCGCGAACCCTTTCTATCTCCGCCTTGATTATTGGCTGCTTGTAGGCGATAATTGCAAGGGTTTCAAGGGCGGCCATGCTAAGTTTACTCGAGGCCTGGACACCCTTGAACATCCTTATCATGGAACCATATCTCGGGTTTGTTATCATCTGATAGCCCTTTGCAACCTCTGTAATCAAAATCCCTCCATCCCTATTATTGTATTCTGCCATCAACTCTGACATAAGTCTTCTGAACTCATCCTCATTCAGATCAATAATCCCTTTCACACTGGAAAAAAGAAGTGGCTCACTTGAAAGAAAAAGCAGTGCCTCCAGCAAAGACCTCTTTTCTCTCTCTTCCATAGGTATAGAGAATATACCAGAAGTGATGATCCAGATGCAAGTGCAAGCGGTAGGAAGGAAATTTCTTGACAAGGGGTTTAATTAATAATTTCACTAAACAAACCTTATTCTACCCTAAAGAAGAGGTGCCAATTAGGGGATGACAAAAAATGACATAATGAGGGTGTTTTCTATGTTTTCACCCAGCGTTGGTATATCCGTATCGCGTCTATCCCTTCATTTTGCGGTATATAAGCAATAATTGCGGATAGGAAGTAGTTAAACAAAATTTACGCAGGCCTATTGGCAGATTGTTTTATAATAAGTTGTAAAAACAATGAGGAGGTGATTTAAATGGCAGGTGTAAAACAGCAGGTTATTCAGATAATTCAGTCTCTCCCTGAAGAAGTTACGGTTGATGATATTATTGCGGAATTATATTTCAAACTTCAGGTTGATGCGGGGTTGAAAGAATTGGATGAGGGGAAAGGGATTCCTCATGAAGAAATTGAGAAGCGGATGTCCAAATGGATTACAGTTTAAAATGGTCACCACGCGCTGCCTTGCATTTTGAAGAAATCTGTGATTATATTGCAAGGGATTCAAAATATTATTCTGCTCTCTTTGCCAAAAGAATTATTTCAATTGTTAAATCTATTCCTCAGTTCCCTAAAGCAGGGCGGATTGTTCCAGAATATAACGATGAAAATTTGAGAGAAAAGATTTATGAAAATTATAGAATTGTCTATCGTATCAAGTCTGAGGTTATTGAATTGTTGCAATTTGTCACGGAGCAAGACCGTTGAAAAATATTTTATGAGCGGGCATAACTTCGTTTAAACACAGCACAAACGACCACTATTCAAACCCTATCGGGCTTTGTCTTCCGAGTTTTCGGAGATTTGTGTTATAATACAGCATGTCCGACATTATTTATAAAAACTACAGCAACGACGAAGAGGATATATACAAAAGATCTATCAACACGATAAGGTCTAATGTCAGTAATGGCGTAAAGTTTGACCTTGCCTGTGAATTCATTGATGTAAAAGATGAGGAACTGAAAAGGCTTATTATAGATGATGCCCTCAAGATCGAGATCGCCGAGTCCCATTACGGTCAGGGGCTTTCATTGATGGATCTGTCAAAAAAGATCGGGGTATCAATGGAAAGACTTTTGAAGGCCAATGAAGAGATGCTTGAGGACATCATAAATACCTCAACAGACGGATTTGATCAGGTTCACTAAGTATGAGGTTTGTTACCTTATATTCGCTCAGCACCTGTCCGGTTTGTAAGAAGGTCAAAAAGTTCCTTGATGAGAAAAATATAAACTATGAGTGTATTGAAGTTGACACCCTTGATTCAGGTGAACAATGGCTTGCTACCAAGGAATTGAAAAAATACAACCCCCAGGCCAGTTTTCCAACAGTCATAATCTCAGATGTAATAAAGGGTTATGACATTGAGGCACTCGAAAAAAGGCTCAAGGATTAAGAGTTTCCTTTCATTATGACTCCAGAAAGGTTATATGATATTCTGAAGAAATATGCCCTTTCGCAGGGTATTGACCTGAACAATAACAGGGACTTTGTTCTTGATATATTGAAAGGACTACTAAGAAATGAAGAACGTTATGGCTATCGTTCCTGTCCTTGCAGGCTTGCTACTGGCAGAAGGGAACTGGATGAGGATATAATCTGTCCATGCAAATATAGAGACGATGATATAAGAGAATACGGGAGTTGTTACTGTTATCTCTATGTATCGAGGGAATGGAATGAAGGCAAGATACCTCACAGGATTGTACCCGAAAGAAGACCTCAGGCTTAGAAGATCTCACATAGGGGGCAAAGGGTATGCAAGATGATACAATAAATATATTCGGTCTACAGAGGCTTGAACAGATAAAGAAGAGACCTGACATAATCTCAAGGATAAGATTTGATGTGACTCCCCAGATGATCATGGAACCCAGATTCACAGAGACAGGGGAGTTGAAGAAGAGGGATCTAAGCGGTTGTTTCTTCTACATAGAAACAGAAGGAGAAAAACCCGTCCTTATGCTCATGAGGGTGAGTAAGGGTGATACTGTCAAAACCATCGGGATTATTGAAGAGTTACCAGAGGATATGATACAGAGGGCCATGGAAAATCCCGTCCATCCTCCTGTGCATGGCATGTATGCTATAACCGATGAGATTAAGGACTGGTTAAAGGAAAACCTTAACCTTTAGCTTTTTAGTTTAAGGGTCTCTTCCAGTAGAAGTATATATTTCATGAGCCTGAAACCAAATCTCATCAATTCAACATCATCGTTTCTTATCTTCTCTATAACAGGTTCTTCAACATCAAACCTCTCAAGAAACTTGCTTTCAAAGATAAATCTCCTGAAACGATCCATATCATAACAGGCCATATAGAACATGGACTGTTTCTTCTCATCTATGTTCTGGCCGGGGATGCTGCGGCTGAGGATTATCTTCTTCCACTCTCTGTTCATCTCATCATATCTATCAACACCCTGATCCTCCCGCCAGGATCCAATGCTCCACTCATCGGTCTCCTCAAAACCCTTACAGTGATCCTCCTTCACAAAGAAGAAGAACTCCTCATCAACGATACTGCCATCCACATTCTTCTTTAAGGTCCCCTGTCCTACTGGATAATATCGGCAGTTTGCGGGTCGATCCTCATAAATCTCACACCCCTCAGGTGTCACAAAGGGACAGCTCCTCAGATCATCATCCCTCATCTTGAGGAAAACAAATGGGTATGATGCCTTTTTATCTGCCTCTACATAGGTATATCTGGAAAGGAACTCCTCTGAGTCAATACCAAGCCTCTTCTTCATAACAATAATGTCATAGGGGGTTAACATTATATCGATATTACTGCAGCACCTTGTGAAACATGAAATTCCCTTATGACACCTGAATCTAAATCTGCTATTCAGGTCAAGTTTTACGGGCGATACAACTGACATATTAATCATCTAAGCCTCCCTCTTTACATAGAAACAATCCATTGATGATGTCTTGATATAGTATTATTGCCTTAAAGGCATCTCAGCAAGGGTAACTTTAAGAACAATTCTCCTTTTATCCCTGACAATCGTCAAATCCACTGTCTGCCCTATAGACTTTGACTCGATCTCCTCCACTACCTGATCCATGTTCTTTATCGGCTTCCCATCTATAGCAACGATCATATCACCACCCACAATAATCCTGAGATTCCCTATCATTACTGCATCCTTTCCACCCCTTATCCCGGCCTTATCAGCGGGGCTTCCCTTTTCTACCCTTGCTACAAGAATGCCAGCAGAGGGCAATCTTAATAGGCTCGCGATATCTGCGCTTATATCCTGACCTGTTATTCCGAGCCATGGCCTTGAGACCTTACCCTTTTCAATCAGTTGAGGGACGATCTTCTTTGCTGTGTTTACAGGAATCGCAAACCCTATGCCTATGTTTGCACCCACAGGGCTGAATATAGCAGTAGTTATCCCTATCATCCTTCCGGTGCTGTCCAGAAGGGGACCTCCTGAGTTTCCCGGATTTACTGCTGCATCGGTCTGGATTATACCCCTCATAAGCCGACCATTAACCGCTCTCAGGGTCCTTCCAATAGAACTTATTATGCCAGCAGTCAGTGTCCTCTCAAGACCAAAGGGATTTCCTATTGCGATCGCCTTCTGTCCGACCTTAAGAACAGAGGAATCTCCAAAGGTTATCGGCTTGAGTCTCTCCGGAGGAGCGTTAATCTCTATAACAGCAAGATCATTGCTTGGATCAAAACCTACAATCCTCGCCTCCCACTTGCTACCATCAAAAAGGGTAACCTCAAGTTTCTTTGCATTCTCCACCACATGATAATTTGTGAGTATATGCCCCTTTTTATCAATAATAGAACCTGAACCGGTCCCACTCTCTGGAACTGGATTAAAAAAGAAGTCATAGGATATGACCGTAGTGGTTATATTAACAACACTAGGGCTGATCTCTTCATAAATCCTTATATTAACCTCCTCATCAGGGGAGAGGGCATTAACTGGCATTGAAAAAGACAAGAAGAGCAACATTAAAATAAACCCATATACATATTTATCAGCACAACCTTTCTGCATAAGATATCTCTGATTCATTGGGGCCTCCTATCTATTAAACTTCTCTCTCAGTGCCCTCTCAACAACCTCAGGCACAAGTCCTTTTACAGATCCTCCAAAGGAGGATACCTCCTTAACAAGGCTTGAGGTAAGAAAGGAATACTCCTCTGAGGGCATCATGAATACAGTCTCTATCTCTGAATCCAGTCTTCTGTTCATCAGGGCTATTTGAAGCTCATATTCAAAATCAGATACTGCCCTGAGCCCTCTGATTATGGCTATCGCCTTCCTGGATCTTACATAATCAACAAGGAGACCATTAAAGGCCTCCACAGTCACATCTTCCATACCAGCGATTGATTCGCTGATCAATCTCAGCCTTTCTTCAATGGTAAAGAGGGGCTGTTTTTTGGGGTTCGGGGCTACCGCTATTATGATCTCCCCGAATATCCTTTTACCTCTTTTTACGAGGTCAAGATGCCCATTCGTTATGGGATCAAAGGTACCTGGATATATTGCCAGGGAGCTTTTTAAATCCCCCTGAATTATTGAAACCGATTTATCAATGGCTTGTTGAACTGACATAATCCTACATCTCCAATAGGTTGTTTTCTGAATATCCCTCGCCCCTGTATAATGTTAACGATGTGTCTCCATACTGGTAAGACCTCACCATACTTAATCCATCTATCCTGTCAGGTAATCTCCTCTTTGAAAAATGCTCAACCATAACAAGGCCATCCTTTTTCAGGATACCTGTCCTTCCTATAAGAGGTAAAACCTTCATCAACTCTTCTGATTGATAGGGAGGATCAAGGAATAGGATATCAAAGGAACTCCCCTTCCTTGCCTCCCTCTTAACAAAATCATAGGCCTCTGATCTTATCACCCTTGCCTTTTCAATAAAGCCAAACTCTCTGATCAATTGATCTATTATTCGTGTCCTCAGGAGGTTCGATTCAACAAATACCACACCTTTTGCTCCTCTACTTAAGGCCTCAATGCCCACACTTCCGGTTCCAGCATAAAGATCAACAAAGGTGGCTCCAGAGATCCTCTCCCTCAATATATCAAAGATCGCCTCTCTCACCTTTGAGGAGGTTGGTCTCAATCTATCCTCACCCTTAAAAGAGGCCTTTTTATAGGCTATCCTTCTGCCCTTTGCTGATCCTCCTGATATCCTCATCTTAACCTCATCCGTTTACCGTTGTCCGTTTTCCTCAGTCTATTAAGGAATTCCACACGGATCACGCCCTTTCTCTTTTCTCAGGTAACCACAGACATTACTTTCACAGGACTTCAAAAGGGACTGGGATAGTTTTCTTCTCAGGAATGAGACCTGTAAAACCGCAATGGCACCTGACAGAAAGAGATTGAATACGGGACTGACATGGCCTAATATGTTTGGTATGATTGCGATCGGATAGATAAGCAAAAGGAGCCATCCTTCAATGAATCCAAAACAGTAGGCCTCCTTCCCTACCAGGCCAGCACCACCAGCCAGTATGAACCCAAGACCGAGGCAGAAGATATTTGTCCTGTAGGCAGGAACAAAGAGGCTAAATATCTGAATTGCGATGCCCGTAATGGTCATAAAGAGGATAAACCTCTTTATCTCCCTCTTCCAGACGAGTAAGAAGAGCGAAGAGAGAAGCACACCGGATTCAAAGATGATCAAGGGTATTATATAAACTGAATGAAGAAGATATAAGATAAAAAAGACTGTTGCACCCACACTCTGAAGGATATATCCAACCCTGTAGGTTATATCGTAAGACCTTGGATAATAGATACCCGCTGCCTCTATCTGCTCTTCCAAAGTGGGCCATCTTTCCATATCTACCTCATAGACGATCAGAGAGAAGGATTAACAATATAGTCCTCTTTAAGCTCATAACCCTCGATCATGACCTTTCTACCATGAACCTTCAGCCTTCCTTCGCTGTAAAGCCTTATCGCCTCTGAAAATATCTTATGCTCAAGCCTCAATATCCTTTCAGAAAGGGTCTCCTCAGTATCATCTGGTGATACAGGCACAGCAGCCTGTATGATTATTGGACCCGTGTCCATCCCCTCATCAACAAAATGTACTGTGCAACCGCTTATCCTTACGCCATATTCAACAGCCTGTCTCTGACCATGAAGACCAGGAAAAGATGGCAAAAGGGCTGGATGGATATTCATGATCCTATATGGAAAGGCATCTATAAGGGGTTTCCTGACAATCCTCATAAAGCCTGCAAGTATTACCAGTTCCACATCTCTTGCCTTTAACTCATCCACTATCCTGATAAAAAAGTCGTCCCTTGATGGGAACTCTTTCGGATTGATATAGAGATACTCTATGGAATGCCTCTTTGCCCTCTCGATCGCATAGGCTTCTGGATTGTCAACGATGAGCACCTTTATAACCGCATTGAGCCGACCTGATTCAATCTCATCTATAATTGCCTGAAGGTTTGATCCTCTTCCAGAGGCAAGGACACCAAGGTTCAGGATACCCATCTTAAAGTCTCACCTCAATAAATGCCCTTTCTCTCAGGCTCCTGATCCATGACCTGTAGGCATCGTTAAATTTCTTCTCAAAAACCTTTTTTCGAGCCAATTCTTTCATCTCTTCCTGACTCTTCTGCTCTATGCTCTCATCAAGCTTAATAATGTGGAGTCCCTTATCCGTAAAAAATGGTTCGCTTATATCCCCGACCTTCATCTTTGAGATCACATCTAAAAAATCCTTATTCAAGAGTTCCTTCTTAACAATCCCGAGGTCTCCTCCTGTCTTAGCAGATGGATCTTCAGAGAGAGAAAAGGCAACCGAGGAGAAGTCTTCACCAGCCTTAATCCTTGCGATAGCCTCCTGAGCCTTTGCCATCATGGACTCCCTATCCCTGTCCTTTGTCTTCTTAATAAGTATCTGTCTTATCCTGTAAGCAGAGCCCTTGTTCTTTGAAAGATACTCATTAATCTCATCCTCTGTAACAATGATCTTGCTTCTAACCTGTTGACTGACCACCTTACTCAGGATTATCTGCTCAGAAAGCCTCTTTTTATATTCATCAAGGCTCATACCCTCTGCCTTTAATGACTCATCGAAGTCCCTGTCAGAGAGGTTATACTTCTTCTTTATCCCCTCAATCGCTTCCTTTATCTCTTCATTGCTTGCTGATATATCCAACCTCTTTGCTGCCTGTAACTGGAGTCTCCTGTCTATAAGTGTTTCAAGGAATTTAGCCTCATTCTCTTTAAAGAATCTCCTTTTGTCAGCCTCATTAACATTTTTAAGATCCAGACCTGATTCAAATTCCATAGACCTGTATAGCTCGCTCCAGGTTATCACCTCCTTATCCACAACAGCAACAACCCTATCAAGGAGGAATCTATGTTCCTGTAAACCATTTTGACTTGCTGGAGTCTGGGAGCTTGCCTCAGCCATTGCTGAGGCAGATGTGAAAATCAAGAAGGCAAAAACTAATAGCCAATAATACATTTTCATGGTGCTTAATTATAAATAATGCTACATTGATTAGGCAATAGAGATTAGTGTGGTTTCCGGGGTAATGTCATCTTCTCAGGATCGAGTATCCTTTCAGCCTCCTCCGGTGTCAGGATCTGCATCTCCACCACCACATCCCTTATGCTTTTATCTTCCCTCAGGGCCTTTTTCACAACCTCTGCTGTCTTGTCATAACCTATCAGGGAATTAAGAACCGTTGCTATTATCGGGTTTTTCTCTGTGATTTCCCTGATCCTCTCCCTATTAACCTCCATCCTTTTTATTGCCTTCTCAGAAAGCAATTCCGAGACATTAGCCAGTATAGTTATTGATTGTAGTATATTATGGGCAATAACAGGTAGCATAACATTCAACTGAAAATCCCCAAGGGAATTGGCGATCGCTATCACAAGGTCATTACCCATGACCTGAGCAGATACCATCCTCACAGCCTCCGGGATAACCGGATTTACCTTTCCAGGCATTATGGATGAACCAGGTTGCAGGTCAGGGAGTCTTATCTCGGCCAAGCCTGAGATTGGGCCGCTGTTCATCCACCTCAGATCATTTGCTATCTTCATCAGGGATGATGCAAGGGTCTTCAACTGTCCTGAAAGTTCGAGGATACTGTCCTGGGAAGACTGCGCCTCAAAGTGGTTGCTGGCCTCAACAAAATCTATCCCTGTCATCTCAGATATTACCCTCGCCACTTCTATGCCAAAATCAGGGTGTGTATTTATGCCGGTTCCAACGGCAGTGCCACCGATTGCAAGCTCTGAAAGCCGCGGAAGGACCGCCTCGATCCTTTTCACTGATAAGGACACCTGGGATGCCCATCCTGACATCTCCTGTCTGAGTGTCAATGGCATCGCATCCATCAGATGAGTTCTGCCTGTCTTTACCACATCATTGTAAAGTAGAGACTTTTCCTCTATAGCAGAATGAAGCCTTTTAAGGGCTGGTAAGAGCATTTTGTTAATCTTAATACAGGCAGAGATATGGATTGCGGACGGTATCACATCATTGGAGGACTGTCCCATGTTCACATGATCATTTGGATGAACCGGAGCCTTTGTATTCCTCTTTCCCGTTATTATCTCATTCGCCCTCGTGGCTATCACCTCATTGGCATTCATATTCGTTGAAGTACCTGAACCGGTCTGAAATATATCAAGAGGAAACTGATCATTGAGATCTCCTCTTATTACCTCTTCTGATGCCTTTATGATCGCCTTTGCGAGGTCGTCTCTTAGAAGACCAAGAGATCTATTCACCTCTGCTGAGGCGAGCTTAATGTAACCAAGGGAGGCTATAAAGACAGGAGGGAATTTAATACCACTTACGGTAAAATTCTCGATTGCCCTCTGCGTCTGGGCACCCCAGTAGGCATCCTCAGGCACCCTCACCTCACCAAGGGAATCCCTCTCAATCCTGTAACCCATGCATAAATATTATATCAGACAATAAGCAACAGGCAATAGGTTTAGAAAATTGCCCATACTTATAGTCCTATCAGGTCTATCAATTTGACATAACTGGCCATCTTGTCTTACTCTATTCTGTCATGAGAATATTTCCTAAAGACGTAGATTTCTTTGAGATCTTTGACCGAGCAGCCTCGAACATAAAAAAGGCAGCAGAACTCCTCGTTGCACTGACAGAGAACTTTGATAACCTTCCCCAGAGGGCCAAGGAGATATACGAGGTCGAACAGGATGGTGATATGCTCACCCATGATATAATGAGGAAACTGAACAAGACCTTTGTCACTCCCATTGACAGGGAAGACCTTCATGCCCTGGACTCAAGGCTTGATGATGTCCTTGATCTCATATGGGCAGCTGTTGACAGGATAACCGTGTTTAGACTAACAGAAACCACGAAAGAGGCAATTGCCATGGCTCAGAATCTATTAATGACAGCAGAGGTGATTCAGAAGGCGATAAAGAAACTAAAGGAAAAGAACTATTCCCATGTCCAGGAATACTGCATCGAGATTAACAGGCTCGAAAACAGGATGGACAGGGACTTCAGGGACGCCCTCGGAAACCTCTTTGACAATATCAAGGACCCTATACTAATAATAAAGTGGAAAGAGGTATATGAACATCTTGAGGATGCCTCGGATAGATGCGAAGATGTTGCAAACATCATTGAGGGTATAGTATTGAAACATGCATGAAACCTTCTTTCTTCTTGTTTGTGTTATAATCCTTGCTATAATTTTTGATTTTATAAATGGTTTTCACGACACCGCAAATGCCATAGCCACATCCGTCTCCACAAGGGTGATCCCTCCAAAGGTGGCTGTTATTATGGCAGCTCTATTGAATATAATCGGAGCTATATCCGGGACAGCCGTTGCAAAAACTGTTGGTGCGGGCCTTGTTGAGACATACTAAATAAACCAGATTACGGTAATATCCGCCCTTCTTGCAGCGGTTATCTGGGATCTCATAACATGGTACATCGGGATTCCAACCTCATCAAGCCATGCCATACTGTCAGGGATAGTAGGAGCCAGTGTTGCAACAGCTGGCACAAAGGTGATTATAGAAAAGGGTGTGATTAAGGTGCTTACTGGTTTATTTATTTCGCCTGTGATAGGATTTAGTATTGGATGGGCATTGATGATGTTGCTTTACTGGTCTTTCAGGAGATCAACACCAGCCACGGTAACAAATGTATTCAACAAACTCCAGATACTTTCGGCTGGATACATGGCCTTCAGCCATGGAAGCAATGATGCCCAGAAGAGTATGGGGGTAATAACAATGGCACTGGTAAGCTATTTTGACCTCAAGGATTTTCATGTTCCCCTCTGGGTAATCCTTTCCTGTGCTATATCCATGGGTATAGGAACAGCCTTTGGCGGATGGAGAATCATTAAGACCCTTGGAGTAAAATTAGTTCATCTCAGACCCATTCATGGATTCGCTGCAGAGGCATCTGCTGCCACTGTTATAGAGATTACATCAAGGATTGGGCTGCCTCTATCCACGACCCATGTGATCTCCTCAACTATAATGGGCGTTGGTGCATCCAAAAGGCTCTCAGCTGTCAGATGGGGGATCGGAGGAAATATAATACTCGCCTGGATATTAACCATACCAGCCTGTTTTGGCCTTGCCTGGGCATTCTTCCATTTAATCAGACTCTTGGTTTAATTCTTTAAAGTAGTTAATTTCTCAAGAAGCCTTTCCAGTGCTTCTATTATCTGAGACGGCGATGGAGGACAACCATGGATGTAACAGTCAACAGGTACGACCTTTGAAACGCCACCAGCAACTGCGTAACTTCCCTTATATATCCCTCCATCAATTGCACAATCTCCACAGGCTATTACAAGTCTTGGCTCAGGAGTTGCCAGGTATGTCTTTTTCAAGGGCAGTTCCATCTGCCTTGACACAGGGCCTGTGACAAGGAGGGCATCGGCATGCCTTGGTGATGCAACAAAATCTATCCCAAACCTTTGAATATCATAGATAGGATTTGTCAGGGCGGTGCATTCCCATTCACAGGCATTACACGAACCAGCATCAACCTGTCTTATCCTAAGAGACCTGCCAAATACAGGTTCAATCCTTTTTTGAATCGAAACAATCTCAACCGTTTTTTCAGGAAAAAACTCATTGCCTTCAGGAAAGGTAATAACACTCTTTTTCCCAAAAAGGTTTTTAAAAATCTCCCTCAGCATCCTTCTCCTCTGACCTCAAATAATAATCTTTGATCACCCACTACATATCACATCCTGAATATGATAAGTTAAAACTCTTATTGCAAAGTGGGAAATCCGGTACAATATTGCCGTGCACTGCAAAGGGTACAGCGGGCCAGTTGCAATAAGAAGGTGACCTCAATTTGACCCTGAAGGGTCTTTCGTCTTCACCCGACATTATCCAGTAAAACACAGAACCCCTTGGTGTTTCTGTGTAACCGAGTGCAGTGGAGTATGAAGGGATCGATTCTACTTCCACTGAGAGCCCACCACTGTAACTACGCTCAAGCAAGGTATTTATCATTGAGATGGAGCACTCTGCCTCTTCTGCCCTCACCATCATCCGTGAGAAGACATCACCCTTTGCCATAGTGTGAGCCTCGAATTCAAGCCTATCATAGAGAAGGTGTGGATGCGCCTTTCTAATGTCATCACCAAGACCAGATGCCCTCGCTGCCACACCTGTAACGCCAAGCTTCTGCGCTATCTCTTTTGATAGTCTTCCTGTATTTTCAAGCCTTTCAATATGGGATATATTTCCTATAAGTAATTTCATTAAGGACTTATATTCTTCTGTAACTATATCGATTGTCGATAGTATATCATCTGCCTGAAGGAATATATCTTTATTGACGCCACCAATAATATTCACTCCCCTGAGATATCTGCTGCCCGTAAGTCTCTGATTGAGCTGCATGAGTCTCTCCTTTATTATGGCACCTCTCGCATATCCAACAGCAAGACCAGTTCCAGCGCAAAGGTTCCCGATATCGCCTATGTGATTATAGAGTCTTTCAAGTTCCAGCAGAAGTGTTCTTATTGCCTGTGCTTTTTCTGTTATTTCGACACCCGCCATCCTCTCAACAGCCATACAGTAAGCTGCAGAGTGAGAGAAGGAAGATGTACCTGATACCCTCTCTGCAAGCTTTACACCATCAAAGAAACTCATACCTTCAAAATGTTTTTCTATGCCTTTATGGGTATAAAACAATCTTGGTTCAAGAAAGAATATGGTCTCTCCAACAGCACTAAACCTGAAATGTCCTGGCTCTATTATCCCAGCATGGACAGGACCAACGGGTATCTCATAGACACCTTCACCTTCTACTTCCATAAAATTATAAGGTACCACCCTCTTTCTTCCATCCCCCCACTGTTTTAAATCTTCTTCTGATACTGTCCAGTCCTTTCTCAAGGGATAAGAGTCCCTGGGAAAGGATTCATGAAATATAAGTCTTCTTAGATCGGGATGGCCTTTAGGGATAATACCAAACATATCCCTTATCTCCCTCTCGTACCAATGAGCTGCTGGAATATCCCTTGTTATAGATGGGAATGTCAAGTCATCCCTTAGAGATAGGTAAATAATCCAAAATCTATCAAAACCAGGGATTGAAAAAATAGCATAAACCTTGAATGCATCATCGATCTGTCTCTCGTCTGTAGCAAACATGAGTCTTAGCATTGCTCTCTTTTTCTCGTAAAGATAAAGACAAACATCCTTAAATTCATCCGAATGCACCTCTATATAAACTTCATTGAGATGCTCCTTCATCTTTATGGCCTTTTGTTTTAGTTTATCCATTATCTAATCCCTACTGCATAAATAGATGATCTTATCATACTCTCTATAAAATCGGGAATCCAGAATCCAAGCATTATTATAAGTGCTGCCATCAAGATCATTATCGCTGAAGGAAGAAAAGGCCTCTCCTCTTTTTCCTTACCCTCCGAACCCTCACCGCCAAGAAGCATCTCTCCGAATCCCGAAAGCATTCCATAAAAGACTATAACAGCAAATACCAAAAATAATAAGACAACAATCCATAAGCCCTTATCAACACCTGCCTTGATGATAGAAAATTCACTGATAAAGATATTGAAAGGTGGACTCCCTGCCAGCGCAAGGGTGCCTATAAATGTAAGAACTCCCAGCAAAGGTAGCGATGAAAGCACCCCTCTCACCCCTTCAATCCTCGTTGAACCATAATGAGATTGGATCCTGCCAGATGCAAAAAACATGAGTGGCTTTGCAAGGGCATGATTCAAGATATGCAAGAGAGCACCATATACACCTACTGTGCCGCCTATTCCTATCCCAATGGATATTATGCCCATGTGCTCGATGCTACTATAAGCAAGAAGCCTCTTGTAGTTCTCCTGAACAAGGATAAAGATCGCTGACATCCCCATTGAGATAAGTCCAAAGGTTATCAGAAGGTTCCCTGTAAAAACATCACCAGTTGATGGCTCAACTATGGCTACGAATCTCATAATCCCGTAAAAGGCAGTATTAAGGAGTATGCCTGAAAGTAAGGCGCTTATGGGGCTCGGCGCCTCGCTGTGAGCATCAGGAAGCCAGTTATGGATAGGAGCGAGCCCTGCCTTGGTCCCGTAACCAACAAGGATAAAAATAAAGGCAAGTTTCATCGTTGATGGATTGAGTTTTTGAGCTATAAATCTCAGATCTGTCCAGTTGAGGATCCCTCCTGAAGCGTTAACCGAGATTGAGGCGTAATAGGTTATAAATGTGCCAAGAAGTGCAAAGGTTATCCCGACGGTGCAGAGTATTATGTATTTCCAGGCTGCCTCAATAGCCATTGGCCTTTTGGTATAACCAAGTCCTATAAGTATAGCAGATACAATAGTTGTTGCCTCAATGGCAATCCACATAAGGGCAAGGTTGTTAGATACCGTCACAAGAAGCATGGTAAAAATGAACAGATGAAACAAACAATAGTATCTCCTTATACCCTTCTTATCGATAAGGCCTATGCTGAACTCGTGATCAATATAGTGCACAGAATAAATGGACGAGGCAAGACCAAGGAATATAACAAGGGACATTATATAACCTGAAAGACTATCCATGTAAAAAAGATCTAATGCTTGAATCGGTGATCTAAATGCACTATTTACATAAGGTATTGACACTGAAATAAGGACAGCAGCACCCACAAGACTCACATAACCAGTTAAACGATGTCCCTTAAGCATATAGCATAGCAGCGATGTAAATATAGGTATAAGGAGAATCAATATCATAATATTCCCTACTATCCTCTCAATGTCGTTAATCTATCAAGATCAGAGGATGCAAAGACCCTCTTTATCTGAATAGCAAATATACCAAGTATTATCACACCCATAAGCATGTCGAAAAGAACACCAAGTTCTATAATGGTTGGCATACCGTATGTTAGGGAAAAACCCGAAAGGAATAATCCATTCTCCATGAACAGCAACCCTATCACCTGTGTAATAGCCTTTCTGCGAGTAATCATTGTGAAAAGGCCAATCAGGATCACTGCGATTGATACCTGAAGGACATTTTTCGAATACCCTGTAACAAAGATGCCCTCTCTAAGAGATGCGTAAACAATTACAACAAGTATCCCCGAAATAGTAAGAGAAATAGAATTGCTGATGTATGGCTCAACCTCATGAATAACCTTCATCTGCTTTACTATCTTCCTCAAGAAAAGGGGGATAATGATCCCTTTACTCAAGAGCGTAATGATAGATGCCACATAAAGATGAAATTCACCAATTATAAGGGCAACAGCACCAATCAATGATGATAGCAGCCATGAGTTGAGTGTATAAGCCCTAACACATGACTCGAGCCTCTTCAAAGAATTCACGGATATCGCCGTAAGCAATATGCCCATTGATATGAAATCAATAACTGAAAAAACCTGTATCCAGTTCTTCATCACTCCCTCATTTTCCAATCATTATGTAACTTAATAGAGAAAGCATCGCTAGGACAAAGGCTCCACCCAGTAGTGACGGTAATTGAAAAAACCTCATCTTGGCCCTTGTGGATTCAACCAATGCCATCAGGAATGCCATAAAAAGCACCTTAATAAAATAACTACCTGTAGATATTAAAAAACCTACGACATCTGTATACCCATCAAGGCCGATGGGGAAAAAGATGTCGATAGCGATTGTAAAAAGTAGCATCTGTTTTATATAATGGGCCCATTCCATAAGGGCAAGGTATCTTCCAGAATATTCAAGAAGCATACCCTCATGAATCATTGTTAACTCAAGATGCGTGTCAGGATTGTCAACGGGTATCCTTCCTGTCTCAGCGATCATGGATATCATAAAGGCCGATAGCGCGAGAATGTGCGATGGTGTGTAAAAGGTGGAACCCGAGCCCGCTATTTTTGTCAAGTTTGTTGAGCCAGCAGAAATAGCCACTGCAAAAAGGCTGAGCATCATCATCGGTTCAACAAGAACAGCAACGGTCATCTCTCTACTGCTGCCTTCTCCGCCAAAGGCGGTACCGGCATCAAGGCCTGCGATGGCCATGAAGAATCTCCCAAGGCCAAGTATATAGACAAGGGCAATAATATCGGCCATATTACTAAAAACAACATTCGTAGTAATAACAGGCACTATCATTGTGGCAACTACAGAGGATGTAAATACTATGTAAGGAGTTGCTTTAAAGACCCAGGATGTGACACTGGAGACAACCATCTCTTTTTTAAAAAGCCTTATAAGATCGTAATAGGATTGAAGCAAGCCAGGACCGGTTCTACCCTGCATATTTGCCTTTAACTTCTTAATTATTCCATTAATGAGCGGAGCAAATATGATGATTATCAGAAACTGTAAATATTCCATATCAATCAACCCCACATTATGTCCAGAATATGAGTAGCACCAAAAGGGTTACCAATATATAGCCGAGATAGAGATGAAGACTCCCTGATTGTAGAAGCCTTATCTTTCCAGCAATCCTGTGTATAAAATCCACCGTAGGATCATAGAGGTATCTCTCAAAAAAAGGCGTTATCTCTCCACGATACTTTATGGACTTAACAAAAAAAGGCTTTATGATATAGGAGACAAATATCTCCCTCCTTGGCAGATATATCCTTTTAAATATCATCCTTATAGGCTTTGTAAATGCTGTTGCTGAATACTGCATTCTTGGATTTAGCGAAGGTATGCCGCAGTCCCAGGAGTCTCCATATCTAATGGCTTTTTTCCCTCCAATTATATATATGAAAAGGATAGTTCCAATGGTCATTATAATCATGGTGGACAGAATAAAACCTGGCGAAAGACCACTATCACCAACAAAGATAAAACCTGAATGTGAAGGCAACACATAAGAGCCGGTAATTAGAAAAGCAGCCGGAGATATGATCTCTAAGACATTGTTAGGAAATATGCCAAGTAATAGGCATAAACACGCAAGGATGCCCATTCCAAGGATCATTGGCAGGGATGATTCCCTCGCATCCTCAGCATCTCTGCTCCTTGGCATCCCGAGAAATGATATACCAAAGGCCTTTACAAAACATGCTGCTGCCAACGCACCTGTAAGTGCGAGGGCAGATCCCCCAAGTGGAGCGACGATCTTTGCTGTTATAGATGGAATCCTGAAGCCAAGAAGAAGGGACTGGTAAGTCAGCCATTCACTCACAAAACCATTAAAGGGAGGAAGTGCACATATTGATACAGACCCAATCAGGAAGAATAAACCCGTATAGGGCATGAGCTTTATAAGCCCCCCCATCTTCTCCATATCCTTCGTATGAATTGAATGAAGGACAGAACCAGCCCCTAGAAAGAGGAGCCCTTTAAAAACGGCATGATTCAGAACATGATAGAGACCAGCAATCAATGCTACAGATGCAAGATTATATAAGCCAAAGGTCTTAAAGAGCATGGATGCCCCTATGCCAAGTAGTATGATCCCGATATTCTCAACACTATGATAAGCCAGTAACCTTTTTAAGTCATGTTCCATAAGGGCATACATAACACCTAAAACAGACGAAATAGCACCGATGACAAGCACCGTTATACCCCACCATTCAGGACCGTCGCCGAGCATATCCATACCTACCCTTACTAAACCATATATTCCTGTCTTAATCATCACACCTGACATAAGTGAAGAAATATTTGAAGGAGCCGCCGGATGTGCCCTCGGCAACCATGTATGAAAAGGGATGATGCCGGCCTTTGTGCCAAATCCTATTATTGAAAAAATAAAGACAAGGTTCTTTAAATCGCGAGGCATATTCCGACAAAGGGCTTTTATACTCGAAAAGCTCATGCTACCGCTGAAGTGATACAGTAGCATAAAAAGCAAAATAATAAAGGCCGTACCGATATGGGTCATTACTGCGTAAACAAGACCAGCCTTTGCAGATCTTTCATCCCTTTCAAATGTGACAAGGAAATAGGACAACACTGACATTGTTTCCCAGAGTATGAGAAAGGTTACTATATTCTGAGAGAGTATAACCCCATACATGCTCAATATAAAAAGATTGAGAAATAGCCCCATCAGACCTTTGTTCTTCATACTTGCTGTATAACCTATCGAATAAATAAAAACAGAGATAGAAAGCACAGCGATTACAAGAACGAAGAACCCTGAGAGTGCATCTCCCCCAAAGGAAAAATCAACCACTGAGGAGAGGTGAAAAACTGGCAGTAGCAAAGCTCCAGCGAAGAGGAGGTATGCACCATAGATAGCAAAAAAAATGGATCCGGCTATAGAAAACAGGTATATCAAGCTGTTCAGCCTCTTTGAAAGCGACAGTATGGAGGCTGAAAGAAAAAAAACAGTCCCCACATATAAAATAATATCGTAATTCATTTAAACTTATATATATAATATATCTATAACAATAAAGTCAAGTGTCTCAAATTCGGGTGTGGTTACAATTTTAAAATGTCACACTTAATTACTATTTTAAGATGTCACATGTTTGATATGCTCCTTCCTAAGAAGATTATCTTGCCTAAGAAGATTATCTTGGGGAGGTTTAAATATGGAAAGATATTCTGTAACGGAGGAAGATATGAAAAGGTATCA
>JBBIPQ010000006.1:0-32637 GCA_037442785.1 Nitrospirota bacterium | reverse complement strand
TGTTATATAATCAAGGCTATGACATGTGCTACAATAAGCCTTTACCTGCTCAAGCCCCTCACCCATCTTAAGGCTGACTTCTACATGGGGTATAGTATAAACTTCTATTTCTCGCTTCCAATTTCCTATTTAAGTCTTGCTTCAACTGCCTTCCAGTCAATGTTTCTGAAAAATGCCTCAATATAGTCTGCCCTCTTCAAGCCATAATCAATCATGAAGGCATGCTCAAAGACATCCATTATGAGGATTGGCGCACAGCCTGATGGATGTCCCACATCATGCTCATTTATCCAGAAGTTTATGAGCCTACCAGTTGTTATGTCCTGATAAAGCACGGCCCATCCAATTCCCCTCATTGCTCCAACGGCTTTGAAATCCTTCTCCCATGCCTCATAGCTTCCAAAATCCTCTGCAATCTTTTTTGCGAGTTTACCATCTTTGTCAATCCCGCCATTTCCGCCAAGATTCTCGAAATAGTATTCATGGAGCCTCATGCCGTTGAATTCCCATCCAAGCCTCCTTTTGAGCTCTGCGAACTCAGGGGTCCCTGTCTTTCCCTCCTTGAGCATCCCATCAAGGGTATCGAGAACCTTATTTGTATTAGTCACATAGCCCTGATACAGGGTAAAGTGATTTTTAAGAAGGGTCTCACTAAATCCCTCCATACCTAAAAGTTTTGAGTAGTCCTTTGCTGCATAAGCCATCTTCAACCTCCTTCCTGTTGTTCCTTGTTGTTTGTGCATTTAAAGACATTGGTGCCAACAGAGTGGCTACCATTCCTGAACCTGCAATTAATATAAATTCTCGTCTATTAAGCATTCTCGTAAATCATCCTCCTTATCTTTCCAATCAAATCTTCAAGATCAAAAGGTTTTTCCAGGATCTCTGAGAAACCAAGCGATTTCAGTCTTCCCATAATATCCTCATTTATATATGCGGTCATGACGATAACCTGGATGTCTGGAAAGAATTCCCTTACATGCCTCAAGAGATCAAAGCCATCTTTAACAGGCATCTGCAAATCCGTAAGCAGGAGATTGACAGAGTTTGAATCCAGTACCCTCATAGCATACTCCCCATTTTCTGCAGTAAAGATCTTGAATTCCTTAAATGATTGCATAAGGCCTTCTGCAAGGCTCATAAGAAACATCCTTTCATCATCTACAACCAGTATGTTTTTCATCTACAAACTAAAAGCAAGAAGAATGCCAGTGAAAAATATAATAAAATCAGATAGTTAAAATTCATTAGAGAGAAAAGCCGATCAATCTGGATGGTCTATTTTGAATACCGATTATACAGATTATATTCTCGGAGCTTTCTTTTAAGGGTTGAAAGGGATATACCGAGGGCTGATGCGGTCTTAGTAAGATTACCTGAGAGTCTATTAAGGGTATTCTTTATATGATTCCTTTCCATTTCCTCAAGGGTAATTATCTCATTTTCATCCGATGGTATTCCTGATTGGGCCATTGCCAGATCTTTAGCAAGCAGTTCTGAAGGTCTCAATATCCTTCCCTTTTGAATAAGAAATGCCCTTTCTAAGACATTCCTTAACTCCCTGACATTCCCTGGCCAATTGTATTCCTTAAGCCTTTTTATCTCATCCTCCTCCAGAGCGACTCCAGGACCTGCTATCTTTCTAAGAAGATAACGGCACAATTCGGGGATATCCTCTTTCCTGTTTCTCAGGGGAGGGATGTGAATCCTGACTACGCTTAACCGGTAATACAGATCAGGCCTGAATCTCTTACCAAGGGATTCCTCTATATTTGTATTGGTGGCTGCTATAATACGGACATAAACAGGCCTTATAGTCTCTCCTCCAAGCCTTTTTATCCGCCCGTCTTCTAACACACTTAAGAGCCTTGTCTGAAGATGCGTCGGCATCTCACCGATCTCATCAAGGAGAAGGGTTCCTCCTTCTGCCATCTCAAACACACCTTTACGCGAGGTCACAGCGCCTGTAAACGCCCCCTTCTCATAACCAAAGAGTTCCGCTTCAATAAGGTTTTCCGGGAGGGTGGAGCAGTTTATGCTTATGAAGGCACCTCTCTTCTTGCTTTTAAAGTGGATAGCCCTTGCTACGATATTCTTTCCTGTCCCCGTCTCTCCTGTGATCAAAACAGGGGCATCTGTATTGGCCGCTATATCTATCAGTCTTTGAACCTCTGAGAGTTTCTCCCCACCTATAAGGATAGAATCCTCACTCTCCTTAATGCTCCTGTAATTCTCCACAAGGGCTACCCTCTCCAGGGCAAGGGTCCTCAAGGCATTATCGATTGTTAAAGACAGTTCTTCAAGTTCAAAGGGCTTTGAAAGATAGTCATAAGCACCTGCCCTTATTGCCTTCAAGGCTCCTTCAAAACTTGGAAAGGCCGTGATAAAGATGATCTTTGTCTGTTCATTATATTGAAGAATTGAAGGACAGAGGGTGTGCCCCTCTGTATCGGGCAGTTTCTGATCTAAGAGGACGATGTCAATCCTGAAGTTTGAGCACATTTTTATTCCTTCTTCTCCATTATTGGCAATCAGGACATCAAGGGATCCTTTGAGGTGTTCTCTGATAGAATCGCAGAATAGGGGATCATCATCAATGATGAGCAGTGTCCTCCTCATGTTATCATGCATTTGATCCTCCTGGTAAAAGAATACTAACAACAGTTCCTTTATCTTTTTTGCTTTCTACCCCAATCATCCCGTTCATAAGGGTGAGCATCTTTTTCGCTATGACAAGGCCAAGGCCCGTTCCGTCAGGCTTTGTAGTAAAGAAAGGTTTAAAGAGGTTTTTCATCTGATCCTCTGTCATTCCACAGCCATTATCCTTCACCTGTATATTTACCATATTATCAGCAGATCTTGACACTGAGATAGATATAAAGGGATCTGTCCTGCCTCTGCAGGCATCTCCAGCATTTATAAGGATATTCAGGAGCACCTGATGAAGTGCCCGTGGATCTGCATAACAGCGATATGCATTAGGCATTATATCTAATGAAACAGGGACACCTCTTTTTAAAAAATCATCCTTAATAATAGTGAGTAATTTATCCATAAAGGACTTCATATCAATATCCTGAAGTTCCATGCGTTCATATATATTGAAATTCTTAAAGGCCTTTAAGAGATACTCTATCCTCCGTATCTCATCAAGGGAGCGTGCAATATAATCCTGGATCATCATTTTATCAAACCTGTCTATGTTTTCCTTCAGCATGCTCAATGTCATCTTAATGGAATTAACAGGGTTACCGATCTCATGTCTGACCCCTGAGAAGATGTACCCCATATTATTCATGGTATTCACTGCCTGAGCAATAGATTCAAGCCTTATCCTTTCGGTAACATCGCGCTTTATCGCCACATAGTTCATTATTTCTCCAGATGAATCCCTGACAGCAGAGATTGTACATTCTTCATGATAGGTAGTGCCATCCTTTTTCCTATTCACTAATCTCCCTTTCCATACATTATCTTGCTTCAATGTCTCTCTCATCTTACGAAAAAAGTCTTCCCCATGTTCACCGCTGTCAAGGATATGGATATTTCTATTGATAACCTCATCCTTTTTATAGCCAGTGATATGCTCGAAGGCAGGATTGACATATTGAATATAGCCCCTGTTATCGGTTATAACGATGGCATCAGCCGCAGATTCAGCAGCAGATGCGAGGCGGGCAAGATCCTCCTGAGCCTTATACTTTGTAATGGCCTCTCCGATAATATAGGATAGGTTTTCCATGAACTCTATGGTCTTCCGGGGAAATATCCCCTCCCTTTCATCAGCAAGATGAATAAGACCCAGAATCTTTTCATAATACCGTACAGGTATAACTGCAACTGATCTGAAACCATTATCTGCACAGGCACCCCGATACCTGCCCCTCTTACCCTCATCTAACCTATTGATATAATCAACAAAGTCTTTGTAACAATAGGAACCATTTGCTGTAAGAACCCCTGTTTCCTGCTGGTCAGGTTGGGACATGATTGCCCTTATACAGACACACTGGTCATTATGGATAGAAAGCTGGCCTTCACAGGACATAAAGTCTACTGAATACCCATCAAAGGACTCAAAGGGGATGTTATCCCTCTCATCGAGCACCCTTATGCCTGCATGATGGCATCCACAATGGTCCTTTATCAATCTGATAGCAGTATCAAGGAACTCCTTTCGAGTGGTATTCTGAGTAAACATCTTTAGTAGTCTGTTGGTATCCTGCCATTGATGTTCCGCCTCCTTCCTCTCACTAATATCCCTCACAATCCCTGCTGCATGCCACATCCCCTTTATCAGAACCCTGGAAAGAGACACCTCTACAGGGAATTCCATGCCACCCTTTCTGAGAGCCAAGAGCTCGATGGTCTTCCCGATAATAGGTCCCTGGCCCGTGGACCTGAACATATCAAATCCCTTCCTGTAATCGTCATAAAATCTCGGAGGGATGATTAACTGATGGAGTTCCTTGCCGATAACCTCTTTTTCACTATAGCCAAAGAGTCTCTCAGAGCCAGGATTCCAATAGATTACCCTTCCATCGGAATCGATGAGGATGATAGCATCAGATATTGAATCAGCTATTGAATGAAAATCCATTTATCCAACCTCTGGGTTTCTTACATCCATAGGAACCTATTTTATATATTTTACTCGGGATCGAGACATAAAGCTACGATAAATGGAGCAGGCTTAAGCTCCTTTTGAGATTTTTTGTAACACTTCACATCTGTCCAAGATAAATATTAAATTTAAATGGGCATGAGACCGAGAAAACACAAAAGGCGACACCTTAATGTAAGCTGTTAAAATGACCTATTAGCACCATAAAATAATCTCAAAAGACATTCATAACCTCATTCTACCTCTAAATAAAATCCTGTCGCTTTCTTTTGTGTTTTGAGGTCTTATGCCCATTAAAATAACTCTGTCACTTTATTTTGGACAGCAGTGGTAACACTTATTAGCAAAGAACAGAGTTCTTTGAAATAGCCGAAAATTACTTGAGTTATGTTACTATTTATCATGTATCCTTTGGAAAAGATCAGCCCTGTTATCCAGGCATTGATTGCCACTTTGTTTACATGGCTTGTCACATCAGCGGGCGCAAGCATAGTCCTTTTTACAAAGGATATCAACAAGAAACTACTTGATGGCATGCTTGGCTTTGCAGGGGGGGTTATGATCGCCGCCAGCTACTGGTCACTTCTTGAGCCTTCTATTGAGATGTCAAGCCAGATGGGCCTACCATCCTGGTTACCTTCCGCAGCAGGTTTTCTATCGGGTGCAGTATTTTTGAGGATTGTTGATAAAATCCTTCCCCATCTCCATATAGGTTTCCCTGTTCAGGAAGCCGAAGGCATAAAGACGTCCTGGAGGAGAACGACCTTGCTGATACTGGCAATAACCATTCATAACATACCAGAAGGGCTTGCTGTAGGGGTTGCCTTTGGTGCTGTTGAGGCAGGTCTGCCATCAGCCACGCTTGCTGGTGCCATTGCACTGGCAATAGGCATAGGGCTTCAGAATTTCCCTGAGGGTATGGCCGTATCAATGCCCCTGAGGAGAGAAGGTTTTTCGAGACTCAAGAGTTTCTGGTATGGCCAGTTATCAGGAATAGTAGAGCCTGTTGCAGGCATAATCGGTGCATGGGCGGTCACGATTGCGCGGCCCCTTCTTCCCTATGCCCTGAGCTTTGCAGCAGGGGCAATGATATTTGTTGTAGTGGAGGAATTAATACCCGAATCTCAAAGGGGGGGAAACACAGATATTGCAACGATGGGTGCTATAACAGGTTTCCTGACGATGATGATACTCGATGTGGGTCTTGGATAAATGCTAAAGCATATAGCAACACTCGGCTTCATAGGTTACATGCCAATAGCCCCGGGCACATTTGGCAGTGCCGTGACCATGCTATATTTCATCCTTATCAAGCCATCCATCTTTCATAATGCTGTCCTTCTTCTTATCATAATATCCCTTGGAATCATAGCATCAGGAAAGACTGAAACAATCCTCAATGAAAAGGATTCTCGACACATAGTCATAGATGAGGTTGGTGGTTATGCCTTATCGGTTTTTCTGTTGCAGAGTAACCTCATGACATACATAATGGCATTTTTCATATTCAGGTTCTTTGATATACTCAAGCCCCCTCCAATAAGATACATCGAAAGAAGGGTTTCTGGAGGGACTGGAATAATGCTTGACGACTTAATCGCTGGCATCTATACTAATATTACGATTCAATTATGGAACCAGATCCTTTGAAAGAGATCATCAGGGAGATCCACTCCATATTCAAGACCGCTGGTTTACGGTTATCAATAGCAGAATCCTGCACAGGCGGCCTGATTAGCCACCTCATAACAAGCCTGCCTGGTGCCTCCCTTTTCTTTGATTCTTCTGTAGTCTCCTATTCAACTGAATCAAAGATAAAGTTACTCGGCATAAGAAGTTCCTTGATCAAAAAGTATGGCGCAGTAAGCGAGGAGACAGCCATTGCCATGGCCAGGGGAGTAAGGAGCAAAAGGGCTACAGACTTCTCCCTTTCTATTACAGGAAACCTCGGTCCAGAGCCTATGGAGGGCAAAAAGATAGGGCTTGTTTATATGGCTGTTGACTGGAAGGCCGGGACAGAATCAAGGGGCATGATATATGATGGTGAGAGGGAAGAGATAAAACTCAAGGCAGCAACAGGGGCATTACACTTCCTACTCGAGGTCGTAAGGGTATGGGTATAAGGACCTTCATCTCCATAAACATAGACGAGGCACTCAAGAAAGAGATCAACCACTTTATAACCGATTTGAAAAGGCACAGTTTTGATGTTAGGTGGGTGCCTGTAGAAAACCTTCATATAACTCTGAAGTTTCTGGGACATATATCAGAGGAGACCGTTGAAAGGGTTAAGGATAGTCTTTATAATATTGCTCCACTTTTCAGACCTTTCAGGCTGAGGTTTAATGGTATGGGGTTCTTCCCTGACATGAAAAGGCCAAGGGTTATATGGATTGATATATCTGACAAGGATAATCTCAAAAGCCTTAATAAAGAGATAGAAGAGAGATTAACCAGGATAGGTCTTAAAAAAGAGGATAGGGAGTTTTCACCCCATCTTACAATTGGGAGGGTGAGATCCTTAAAGGACAGAGAAAAACTGATAGGACTTATTGAGAACATAAAGGATCGAGAATTTGGTATCATAGATGTTGATAGGGTCTTTCTCATGAAGAGTGAGTTGAGGCCAGGAGGGGCTCAATATTCGGTCATAGGAGAGTTTCCCTTTAAGAGATTACAACTTCAGGATAAGGAGGAAAAAGGATGAGCAATAAGGATAAATTGAAAGCGCTCGAGATGGCAATATCGCAGATCGAGAGGAGTTTTGGTAAGGGTGCTATAATGAGGCTTGGCGCCCAGGAAGTGGCCGAGGGCATTCAGGTAATACCAACAGGCTCAATAGCCCTTGATATAGCAACAGGTGTTGGTGGCTATCCAAGGGGAAGGGTCATCGAGATATTCGGGCCTGAGTCTTCAGGAAAGACGACCCTTGCCCTCCACGCCATAGCAGAGGCACAGAAGATGGGAGGCATTGCAGCCTTTATAGATGCTGAGCACGCCCTCGATATCAATTATGCAAAGAAACTTGGGGTAAAGATCGAGGATCTCCTTGTCTCACAACCTGACACGGGGGAGCAGGCCCTTGAGGTTGCAGAATCACTTGTCAGAAGCGGAGCTGTTGATATTATAGTGATAGATTCTGTAGCTGCCCTTGTGCCAAAGGCTGAGATTGAGGGAGATATGGGGGACTCCCTGCCAGGTCTACAGGCAAGACTTATGAGCCAGGCCCTCAGAAAACTGACGGCCGCAATATCTAAATCCCAGACAACAGTGATATTCATCAATCAGATCAGGATGAAGATAGGTGTCATGTTCGGAAATCCTGAGACAACAACAGGTGGCACCGCCCTGAAATTCTATTCATCCATGAGGCTCGACATAAGACGGATAGACAGTATTAAAGAAGGTCAGGAGACAACAGGCGGAAGGGTAAGGGTAAAGGTAGTAAAAAACAAGGTAGCCCCTCCTTTTAAACAGGCAGAATTTGATATATACTTCAATGAGGGGATATCCCGGGTTGGGGAGATTCTTGACATCGGAGTAGAAAAAGGGATAATAGAAAAGTCAGGGGCTTGGTACAGTTTTAATGGAACGAGGATAGGCCAGGGAAGGGAAACTGCTAAGGAATATCTAAGGAATAACCCTGATGTGGCAGAGACGATCCACCAGAGAATCTTAGAGGTTTTGAAGTGAGGTATTTAGATGGAGATTAATGACCTTCTAAAGCTTGCAGTAACTCAGAGTGCATCGGACCTTCATATAAAGGTTGGAAGCCCCCCTATTCTTCGTATAGCCGGCGAACTTACGCCCCTTGTCTCGGAGAACAGGATAACTCAGCAGGATGCTATGAAGATAGCCTTCACTGTCATGAGTCCAGGGCAGAGAGAGATCTTCAAGAAGAAGAATGAGATCGATCTGGCCTATAGTGTTCCTGGCCTTGGTAGATTCAGATGTAATATATTTCTCCAAAGAGGAACCATAGGAATAGTCTTCAGGATCATCCCTATAAAGATACCATCCTTTGAAGAACTGAATCTCCCGGATGTGCTGAAAAAGATCGCAATGGAGGAGAGGGGGCTTGTCCTTGTGACAGGGACGACAGGGAGCGGTAAGTCCACCACCCTGGCCGCAATGATTGATTATATAAATTCAAACAGGACATGCAATGTGATCACCATTGAGGACCCTATTGAATACCTGCACAGGGATAAGAAGAGTATAGTTAACCAGAGGGAGATTGGTAGTGATACCGAATCCTTTGGAAAGGCACTCAGATCTGCCTTAAGGCAGGACCCTGATGTGATACTCGTTGGTGAGATGCGTGACTTCGAGACCATCCAGACTGCCCTCGTTGCTGCTGAAACAGGACATTTAGTATTCAGCACCCTCCATACAATAGATGCTACTGAGACAGTAAACAGGATCATAGCAGTCTTTCCACCATACCAACACAAGCAGGTAAGGATTCAACTCGCCTCTGTAATAAAAGGCATCATTTCGATGAGATTGATCCCGAGGGCAGATGGAAAGGGCAGAGTGCCTGCTGTTGAGGTGCTTGTGGCTACAGCGACTATTAGGGATTGCATTATGGACCCTGATAAGACAAAACTGATACCTGATGTAATCGCACAGGGAAAGATACATTATGGTATGCAGACCTTTGACCAGTCCCTCTTTGATCTCTTTAAGTCTGGATTGGTCACTTATGAGGAGGCAATGAGAAGGGCTACAAATCCTGATGACTTTGCCCTGAAAGTCAAGGGAGTTCATTCAACAAGCGACCTTGCCTTTGAATCCGTGGAGACAAAAAGAGATATAGAGATAGAGAGATTTTAGTGAACCCCTGTGAGAAAGAGACCATCAGCCCTTAATTATTCCCTTAAGCTTCTCAGTTATCGTGGAAGAAGCGAAAGGGAGTTGATTAACAGGCTTTTGATGAAGGGATATCCCGATGATGAAATAAAAGGTACTCTGGGACAGCTTAAGGATATGGGGCTCATTGATGACAGAAAACTTGCCCTTGACTTTATAAATTATGCAAAGGAAACGAAAAAGCTTGGATCTATCGGGACGAGGAACTTTTTGTTATCCCGGGGCATCCCAGAGGACATCATAAGGGACTTCTCTGACGATATAACAGATGAGGAGGAAAATGCATTGAGACTGATTGAGAAAAGAAATTTTAGAGTAGGAGAAAAGAGAAAGGTTTATTCCCTTCTTCAGAGGAAGGGATATTCCTTTGAGACAATCAGAAAGGTACTAAGAAAATTCTATAATGAGGAGGTATCCTGATATGAAGAAAAGAAGATTCGCATCAATATTTGCCCTTTTATTACTCGGTATCTTTATCACAGGTGGCTGTGCAAAGACTGCAAGGTATTCTCCTGAGGAGCTTAAGGCCTTTCCCCCAGATATACAGGAGCATATAAAGAGTGGCGAGGTCGTGATAGGCATGACAACCCAGCAGGTAAGATATGCCTGGGGATCCCCTTCCGCTATAAATATCCTGCCACCAACAGAGGACGGGAAGATGAAGGAGGAATGGATATATTCAAAGATAGGCCTCTTTCTTGATAAAAGGCTCCTCTTTATTGATAATAAGTTAGTGGATATATTCCCGGCACCAAAACCCTCAGGAAAATAGAGATGAAGAGCAGAGAGATAAGAAGGTCTTTCCTTGACTTCTTTGTCAGCAAAGGCCATGAACTCGTAAAGAGTTCCTCCCTTATTCCAAAGGGAGACCCTACCCTGTTGTTCACAAATGCGGGGATGGTTCAGTTCAAGTCAGTCTTCCTTGGTGAGGAGTCAAGACCTTATAAGAGGGCAACATCCTGTCAGAAATGCCTCAGAGCGGGCGGTAAACACAGCGATATAGAGAATGTTGGTCATACAGCGAGGCATCATACATTCTTTGAGATGCTCGGTAACTTCTCTTTCGGAGACTATTTTAAGAGGGAAGCCATATCCTTTGCCTGGGAGTTGCTTACAGGCTGGTTTAATTTGCCAGAGGAGCGGCTCTGGGTCTCTATATATGAGGAAGATGATGAGGCAGCGAGGCTCTGGAAGGAGGAAACAGGGATACCTGAAGAGAGGATAGCCAGGCTTGGGGCAAAGGATAATTTCTGGCAGATGGGTGACACAGGTCCGTGTGGTCCTTGCTCGGAGATAATAATTGACCAGGGCCCTGATGTTGGGTGTGGCAGGGAGGATTGCCGGGTCGGTTGCGACTGCGATAGATACCTTGAGATATGGAACCTGGTCTTTATGCAGTATAACCGAAATGAAAAGGGTGATCTCCTCCCCTTACCAAAACCGAGTATAGACACAGGCATGGGGCTTGAGAGGATAACAGCGGTTCTTCAGGGAAAACTCAACAACTTTGATACAGATATATTCTCAGGGATCATATCATCCATCACAGAGACAGCAGGAATTGATTATGGCAAGTCCCCTGAGACAGATGTCTCTATAAGGGTAATAGCTGATCATATCAGGGCAATAGGGTTCCTCCTTTCCGAGGGACTTATCCCGTCTAATGAGGGAAGGGGCTATGTCCTCAGGAGAATCATCAGAAGGGCTGCAAGACATGCAAGGGTGCTTGGTCTTTCAGGTCCTGTTCTTTTCAGGTTCCTGGATAGCCTTTCAGAATCAATGGGAGATGTCTATCCTGAGTTAATCGATGAAAAAGAAAGGGCGTCAAAGATACTCGAGATAGAGGAGGAGAGATTCACAAAGACCCTTGATCAGGGCATGAGGCTTATTGAAGGACTGATCGATGAGGTAAAAAGGTCAGGCAAAAAAATAGTACCTGGTGAAGAGATATTCAGGCTCTATGACACCTATGGGTTCCCCTATGACCTGGCCAGGGATATAGCCTTTGACAATGGTCTTATTATAGACGAGGCAGGCTTCCAGAGAGAGATGGAACTCCAGAGAGAGAGGGCAAGGGCATCCTGGGTAGGAGAGGAGGAGGCGGTAGCACCAATATACAGGGAGCTTATAAACGAGATTGGTACAACCGAATTTGTTGGTTATGAAAGGCTCGAGTCAGACTCGATTGTCAAGGCTATTGTAAAAGATGGTAAGGTCATAGGTGAGGCAAGAGAGGGTGAGGAGGTGGAGGTCTTTTTTGACATAACACCATTTTATGGAGAATCAGGTGGTCAGGTCGGAGATACTGGAGAGATTTCAGGTGACAATTTCAGGGCAGTTGTCAGGGATACATCAAAACCCATTGAGGGACTTCACAGTCATCACATAAGATTAAAGAAGGGAATAATAAGGGTCTGGGATAGGGTTCACTGCAGGGTTAACGAAGAAAAGAGAATGGCAACAATGAGAAATCATACAGCAACCCATCTTCTCCAGGCTGCCCTCAGGATGGTCATTGGAGATCATGTGAAACAGGCCGGCTCACTCGTCTCTCCTGAGAGATTGAGATTCGATTTTACACACTTTTCTTCCCTCTCTGACGAGGAGATTAGGTCAATTGAAAATATAGTCAACGAGAAGATACTGGAGAACCTACCTGTAAAGATCACAGAAATGGAACTGAAGGAGGCAATCGCCTCCGGGGCTACTGCCCTTTTCGGAGATAAGTATGGAGAAAAGGTACGGGTTGTTTCTGTGCCTGATTTCAGTTCAGAACTTTGTGGAGGTACTCACTGCAGGGCAACAGGCGAGATAGGTCTGTTTGTGGTAGTCTCGGAAGAGAGTATAGCCTCCGGTATCAGGAGGATCGAGGCGTTCACAGGAAAAGGTGCCTTTGATTACCTCAGGGCCAGGGTCTCTGAGCTTGGCAAGCTGGAGGATCTACTGAAAACAGATCAGGTCTATCAGAGGGTTGAAAAACTCCTTTCAGAGTTGAAGAGCCTCGAAAAGGAGATAGAGTCATTAAAGGCAAAGACATTTGCCAGGGATGCCTCTTCAATCATTAAGGAAGCAAGGACGATAGATGGTATAAATGTTATTTCTTGCAGGGTTGATGGCCTTGAGGCAAAGGATCTGAGGACACTGGCTGATAATATAAGAGAAAAGGTCAAATCAGGGATCATCTTCGTAGCCTCTGCTAAGAATGGGCAGGCCTCTTTTTTATCAATGGTAACCAGGGACCTTATTGACCGTTTTGATGCAGGTGAGATTATGAGAAAGGTCGCTTCAATAGCAGGGGGAAGGGGCGGTGGCAGGAAAGAGATGGCCCAGGGTGGAACCAGTAACATAGAAAGGCTGGACATGGCTGTTAAATCAGTGTATGATTTGATTAAAGGGAAAGGAGGATAACATGACTGTATTTGATATCGTAAGAAATGCCTTACTGGCAGGCTTCGGCGTTCAGGAAAAGGTCAGGGAATTCATTGATGAACTGGTCAAGAAAGGAGAATTGAGCGAGTCCCAGGGTGCAAAGATAGTAAAGGAATGGACAGAAACAGCAAATAAGACCTCCGAACAGTTTTCAAAGAGCCTTTCCGATGTTATATCAAAGACCTTGGAAAGGATGAACATACCGACAAAAGACGATATTGAAAGGTTGAACAAAAAGATCCAGTCCCTCTCGTTAAGGGTTAAAAAACTTGAGGGTCTAAAGGAGGAGACACCCCAAGAGGAATAGTCATTGGATCTGTTTAGACTTACCCGAACCTATAAGTCTGCCCGGCGGCTTCAACAGATAATTAATGTACTCCTGAAGCATGGTTTTGGCCGTATAATCGATCAGATACACCTTGGCAGATATATACCCTTCAGGAAAAGACTCAAGGCCTTTGGACAGTGGCCCTCCCTGAAAGGCCCTTCAGTGCCTGAACGGCTGAGAATGGCCTTTGAAGAGCTTGGACCAAGTTTTATAAAACTCGCCCAGATACTCTCATCAAGACCTGACCTTATAACTGTTCAATATGCCAGTGAATTCAAAAAGTTGCAGGATGAGGTGCCTCCCTTCCCTACAGAGGAAGCAAAAAGGATCATCGAAGAGGAGATAAGGCTACCCATAAATAAGATATTCCTTCAGTTTGACGATATACCTGTTGCTGCTGCTTCAATCGCCCAGGTTCATCATGCAAGATTATATGATGGTAGCGATGTTATTGTAAAGGTACAAAGGCCAGGGATAAGGGATCAGATAGAGACGGATATTAATATACTTACAACAGTGGCACGCCTCCTTGACAGGTATATGCCGGAAAGCAGGTTTTTTAATCCCATCGGGATCGTTGACGAGTTTTCGAGGACTGTCCATAAGGAGTTAGATTTTATTAATGAAGCAAAAAACTGCGAGAGATTTCGTGAGAATTTCGAAGGACATCCGGATGTATACATACCAGAGATTTTCTCAGCCTTTACTACAGAAAAGGTCATTGTCATGGAGAGGATAACCGGAGTGAGGATAGATGATATTAAGGGCATTGAGGAGATGGGGCTTGACAGGAAGAAACTTGCCAGCATTGGTGTCAATGCCTACTTCAAGATGATCTTAGAGGATGGTTTCTTCCATGCGGACCCACACCCTGGTAATATCTTTGTTATGCCTGATGGAAGGCTTGGTTTTGTTGACTTCGGGATCGTTGGCAGGGTAACCCCTGAGATGATGGAGACAATGGCAAACACCTTTGTGGCCCTTATAGAGAGGGACTTCGATAGATTGATCGACAATTATATTGAACTCGGCATCGTTCCACTTGATGTTGACCTTGACAGGTTCAGAAAGGACTTCAAGGTTGACCTCCTTGAATTCTTAGAACCCCTTTATGGACGAAGGCTTCACGAGATAAACTTTGCCCAGTATCTCGACATACTCATGCACCTTGCCATAAAACACAGGATGCAGATACCATCTGAGTTACTGCTGATAGACAAGGCAATGTTAATACTCGAAAACATCGGATGGCAGCTTGACCCTGAATTTGACTTTATAGCAGCAGCAGAGCCCTTTGCAACAAGACTTGTGAGGAAGAGATATAGCCCATCGAGACTCCTCGAAAAGGCTGGCAAGAATGTTATGGAACTTGGAGACTTCATATTACTTTTTCCGAGACAGATGAAGAACATAATAAGAAAGATATTAAGAGACGACCTTCACATAAAGATGATCCATGTTGGACTTGATAAATTCATAACAGATATGGATCGTTCAAGCAACAGGATAACCCTTGGCATGATCATAAGCGCAATTCTCATAAGCTCTGCAATAATGCACGCAACAGGTGTAGGACCAAGGATATTCGGGGTCTCCCTCCTTGGGATGGCCAGTTTTGGCCTCGCCTTTCTCCTCGGTATCTGGCTTATAATCTCGATTATAAGGTCAGGGAGGCTATGAAAGCCTCTCGATCAGCTTCTTAATAATATCCTCCCTTTCGTGTAATGGAGGCTTCCATCTGTGGTCTTCTGTCTTGACTATCTCCTCCCTCAGATCAGAGAGATAACTCTCAAGAATCTCCTTTAATAACTCCTTCTCCTTCTCGGTCAGATCGATCGTCATGTCCTTCACCCCCTTCCTGATTAGATTATATTATAGAGACAGGATGTCTGCAACCATTACCAGGTCAGCGAAAGCAGGGTATCCACATCTGTCTGAAGGCGATTGTATTTACATTTAATCACAGTACAATGCTCAGAACGGTAACAAAAACCATCCTTTATCACAACATGAACATTTATGCCTGTTTCTGATCTATAAGGACAGTATATATGTAACTTGCCTGTCCTGTCAGAGTAATGTCTCTCTGAAAAGGCTTTTCTTTTCATATAGATATAGTATACCTTAAAAGACATGAAGATAAGAGAGATCCAGGCCAGGACCATTCTATCAAGGTCACAGATATATGATTATGCCTTAAACCCATATGTGGGATGCTCTCATGCCTGTGTCTATTGTTATGCAAGGTTTATGAAACGATTCTCAGGGCACAGGGAGAGATGGGGAGAGTTTGTGGATGTTAAGATAAACGCTCCTGAACTCCTGAGAAAGGAGATAGAAAGGAAAAAACCAGGAAGGGTCTGGATCAGTGGAGTATGTGATCCCTACCAGCCAATTGAGAAGAGATACGGATTAACAAGGCGATGCCTTGAGATACTGATTGAAAGGGGCTGGCCTGTGACGATTCAGACAAAATCGCCCCTTGTCTTGAGAGATATTGACCTGATTAAAAAGGCAAGGGAAATAGAGGTTGGTTTTTCCATAGCAACAGCTGATGAAGGCATAAGAAAGATCTTTGAGCCGAAGGCGCCGCCTATTGAGGTCAGGATAAATGCCCTCTTTCAGATCCATTCAGAGAAAATAAAGACGTATGCCATGATAGCGCCAATCCTTCCCTATTGTGAGGGGCTTGTTGAAAAACTGAAGGCAGTGGTTGATTATGTGACTATTGACAGGATGAATTATCACTATGCAGATTGGGTTTATAAAAGATACGGACTCGAATGGGCAATGAGTGATGACTTTTTTATAATTAAGGCAGAAGAGTTAAAAAAAGGCTTTGAAAAAGAGGGGATACCCTGTGAGGTGGTCTTTTAAACCCTGGCATATAGAATAAGAGGAGAAGATTATCAGGTCTTATCTTTTAAAAAGGCTTCTTTTGCTTATTCCCATTCTGATGGGCACGACCCTCTTCACCTTTATCCTTACAAAGGCCCTCCCAGGGGATCCAGCAATCGTCCTTGTAGGGGAAAGGGCAAAACCAGAGGTAATAGAAAACATAAGAAAGGAATTAAAGACAGACCAGAATCCTGTCATTCAGTATATCAGTTACCTGAGCATGATAATAAGGGGAGACCTTGGAAGGTCTTATTATACAAATAGAAGGGTGATGGATGATCTGATTAACAAATTCCCGAACACCCTTATACTGGCTACCATGGCAATGATCATCTCCATACCAACAGGTATGTTTCTTGGTTTTTTATCGGCCCTGAGAAGAGGATCAAGGATTGATCGGTTTATTACTTCGATCTCCATCATAGGGCTTAGTATTCCTGTCTTCTGGTCAGGATTGATTATCATGCTCATCATGAGCCTGAAACTAAAGCTCCTTCCACCCTCAGGGACTGGAGATTTGAGATTCCTGATAATGCCATCTATTACGCTATCCCTTCCTGCCATAGCGACCCTGACAAGGGTCTCACGGACAACCCTTATGGAGATATTAGAGATGCCATTTATAAAGACAGCAAGGGCAAAGGGCATTCCTGAGAAAAGGGTGAGGCTGATCCATGTCCTTAAGAATGGCCTTATCCCACTTGTAACCATAATAGGCCTGGATTTTGGGAGTTATCTTAATGGTGCTGTCCTTACAGAAACGATCTTTGGATGGGACGGCATAGGCAGATTCACCATGGAGGGGATCATTAAGAGGGATTATCCTGTTGTAATAGGCTGTATCCTTCTGGGAACGATTGTTTATGTCTTGATAAACCTCTTTGTGGACATTATTTATCATTATCTTGACCCAAGGGTAAGGCTGCACGGAAAACCATGAGCAAGGTTCTTTACATAATCATTGGAATCATAGTTGTCTCCTCTTTGATGGCGCCTTTGATAACGCCTTATAACCCTGAAGAGATAGATCTTGACGCTATCAAGATGCCACCCAGCCTCGAGCATCCCTTCGGCACTGACAATAAGGGCAGAGATATACTATCTCGAGTCCTGCACGGAGGAAGGGTATCCTTATCTGTAGCCCTCATAGCAGCATTAATATCAATCACTATTGGCCTCTCTGTTGGCCTTGTAGCGGGGTATGCAGGAGGTAAGATAGATACCGCATTGATGGCCTTTACAGATTTTGTCCTCTCCTTTCCCGCCCTGCTGCTTGCTATCGGCATCTCTATTATACTACCTCCAGGTATTTATACATCCATGATAGCAATCTCTGCGGCTGGATGGGCATCCTTTGCAAGATTGATAAGAGGATATGTGATTTCAATTAAGGAAATGCCGTATATCGAGGCAGCAAGGGCTATTGGCTGTAATTATTGGAGGGTGATCTTCTCCCATATCCTGCCACAGTGCATACCCTTATCGCTCGTGATGGCAGGACTCAAACTCGGCGGGTTTATACTCACCGAAGCATCATTAAGCTTTCTGGGTCTCGGGGTGCAACCCCCTGCTCCTTCATGGGGCTCTATGGTCAGCTCAAACAGGGTCTATATACTGTCAGCGCCATGGACCGTTTTATTCCCAGGGCTTGCCATAGCAATTACTGCACTCTGTCTAAATCTTATGGGCGATATCTTGAGGGAAAGACATGGTTTTGAAAAGATCAAGACCTGATCTACCTTCCCCTAAGCTTTTCCTCCTCCTCCTGCTCGATCTTACATTCTATACACATTGTGGTTACAGGCCTTGCCTCAAGACGCTTTATATCGATCTCCTGACCACAGACCTCGCAGATGCCGAAGGTGCCATTGTCAATCTTCTCAATAGCAGCCTCTATCTTCTTTAGCAATTTCTGTTCTCTTCCCCTGAGTCTTAACATGAAGTTTCTGTCGATCTCAGCGCTTGCCTGATCACCAAGGTCAGGGAATATCGTCTGACCAGGAAGGGCATTGAGGGCCTCCTCTGCCTCAGAAAGTAGTGCCTTTCTCTGAGCAACTAACTTCTTTCTTATGTCGAGGATCTTTTTTTCCCTTATTGAAAGTGTCTTCTTCTTTGAAGACTTGTTTCCAGCACCTGCTGTTTCGATCTTCTTTGTATTCTTTTCTCCCGCCATTTCCTCTCCTTCAAAAATAAATTCAAAATAACACAAAAGAAGAGATATAGTCAATAATGGAACAGTTTATTAGCCTGTATCTTCTGTCATGCGGCCCGCAATATTATCTTCAGGCCAAGGATAATTGATAACAAATCAGCAAACAGGCAATAGAAAAGGTCTAATGGCTAAGAAGGCCTATCAGGCTGACGCACGAAAGATTGTTCGGACAGGGATTTTATTATCAAGATTGCTGCATTGAACTAAGGATATCTCTCAACCTTTTCTTGATAATCTCGATAGCCTCTTTAGTAACGGTAAAGGGGCTGCTTACAGATGTCCTTGCAGGGGTTAACTCGCCAAATTTCTTTCTAACACCTTCAATAGTGTATCTCTCTTCATAGAGCAACTTCTTTATCTGCAGGACCATCTCCAGATCCTTTCTCGAATATACCCTCTGACCAGAAGCGGTTTTCCTTGGCCTAAGAAACGGAAACTCTGTCTCCCAGTACCTGAGGACATAAGGCTCCACGCCTGTAATCCTGCTCACCTCTCCTATCTTATAGAATAGTTTTTCAGGTATCCGCTTATCCTGATCGAACAACCTCCTTAAAGAAAGCTCAGACATTTACCTTCTCGACAAGTTCCTTTACTAAATTGCTTGGTTTGAATATAACAACCTTCCTTGCCGTTATTTGTAAGTCATGGCCTGTCTGAGGATTTCTACCCCGACGCTCCCTCTTTTTTTTCACATTGAAGGTGCCAAAGCCTGATATCTTAATAGATTCTCCCTCAGATAATGTACGTTTCATGGTTTCAAATATAGTCTCGATTATATTCTGGGCCTCCCCTTTAGGGAGGCCAACCCTTTCAAATATTATTCTTACAAGATCAGCCTTTGTCATATTTTCCCTAACTCATTAATTTTATTACTTTTTTATTATATTACCTTGTTCAGACCTTGTCAAGAAAATATTTCGTCTATCAATGGAAAATACACCCCCTCTTCTGCTTCTTCGTGTTTTTTCACAAAAGTTTTACATCCCTTGTCTTTCAACGTCCAAAATAATACCACAAAAAGATTTCGGACTAAATATTTTATCAATGCTTATGTTGATGTTTATATAAGTTCTTCAGCTCAATATGATCCCGCATCTTCTGGAGATTATCACTAAGCTCCCACCAGCCAAGCTTGAAGGCCGTATAATCTGGGGCTCCGGTCATTGCAGAGGCATACCTTATAGAATTAGAATAAAAGAGCCATTGCTTTATCCAGAGTTTTTCTATGGCTTCATCAAAGGGATTAGTCTTATCAGCAATGCCTTTTTCCCATGCCTCGAGAATTAATTTGGTTGCCGTAAGGGTCATCTCATCAGTTTCCTTTATTGTTGAATCAAGCTTTGCAAAGTGCCCATCAATCCAGTCTGTACTATGACAACTGTTACATATTGCCTTCATACTTGATACCCTTTTATCCTGTTCTTTTTTATCAATTAGATATTCTGAGGCTAACTCACCACTGAATGTAACAGGAAGAGGCAAGCCATCTTTATTCTTAATAATCGTGGTATTCCCTGATACTGGTTGAGGATGGCTGTAAATCAGACCAAAGAGCCTTACCCAGAGCCTTGAGCCAAAATCATGGGTCCTCTCAGCTATCACATCTCCATCTGGTGATACGAGCAGGCTATTATGGCATGTTGCACAGGTTGGAGCCTTAAAATCCTTTCCGATCGTCCATGGAACTGCCTGAAAGTTCCATTCATGGTACTTTGAAAAATAAATATTTCCATGTTTACTCTCTTTATAGACATTCCAGGCTGGTACATCTGGCTCAAGGTGACACTGGGCACAGGCATAGGGTTTTCTTGCTATCTCTATTGAAAAGCTATGTCTCGGATGACAGGCAGTACATGCACCAAGACTTCCATCAGGATTCTCCCTTCCAACACCCTGATTTGGCCAGTTTGTAAGAATCGGTACTGTAATATCACCCATCTTTGTATTCACAGTCTTCATCCCTTTTACTTCCACCTTTGTCCCATGACATCCGAGGCATGTCTCATGAAGCGTCATATCAGTTGGCTTGTCCTGGACTAATCTGCCATTCTTCAGTCTTGTGATTCCATCTGTTGCATCAACGAGCACCCTATAAACAGGATTATCCATGAGATTCTTAATGGCATGGGCTTTTTTACTATTGGAATACTGGTTTACCTCTACAGGATGGCAGGTCTTGCAATCATTTGGTGAGACTATAACATTTATCCTAAAACCAAAATGTTCAAAATTATCCCTGTGATTTGCCGGATTCAAACTGTGACATTCATAACATCCAACCGCTTTTCCCTTGAGATTATCTGGAATGTCTTTAGCAGATATCCTTCTCTCTAAGACGGGTAGTTTCAGAGCATCTTCAGGAGTTGTATTTGCATGTCTGCTTGATAGCCAGTCCTTAACTATTCCTGGTGTAGCAGATGAATGACAACCTAAACAGGACTCTGTTTCTTGAGTCAAACCAGGCCTTTCTGAGGCGCCAAATGAAAGATTAAAAAGAGGTATAAAAAGAAATATAGAAAATACAATAGATATTAATAATTTTTTCATGTCCCCTCCATTTATTATGGTGCAGGCTCAAGGGTCCTGCACCTTTTATAACAAGTGTATGTTTCTAAACCTGTGTTGCAAGAAAGACGGGTAGTGTCATCTGGGAAATCTGATCCTGGAGTTCCTCGATCTCATCTATATGTTGATCTTCATCGTTAAGTATATGTTCAAGGATTTCCCGGGTGGCAAAATCATTCACCTCTCCTGCGAGCCTTATCGCCTCATTGTAAGCCTTAATAGCTCCTTCCTCAGCAGCATGATCATTATCAAGTTGTTTCGGAATATCACTCCCGATATGCATCTCTCTGAGGTTAGAGACTATGGGGATTCCTTCAAGGAAAAGTATCCTTCCTATTAGTTTCTCTGCATGCTTCATCTCAGTGATTGCCCTTTTTTCGATTCTCTTATGAAGCTTCTCATAACCCCAGTTTGCGCACATCTCAGAATGCACCATGTACTGATTGATGGCTGTCAATTCATCAGCAAGGAGTGAATTCAATACATCAATCAGCTTTTGATTTCCTTTCATAAACCCTCCTTCTCTTTTGTTAGGCTTTCCAGTGCAATGCACCGTTTAATCTTTTGTTACTCCTGCCATATAAATACCACAAAAACTCTGAGCTGTCAAGAAAATTCAGTTCCGTCCTTTCCTTTTTGGATCGAAAAAGGTAAAATAGAAACTTACATCGTGAAGGGTAATCTATTACCCCTAACTTTGGATAATCGATAGAATCGATAGAACATCTCAGGAGGTGGGTATGGCAAGAATGAATTATTTTTTCACTTCAGAGTCTGTAACAGAGGGGCATCCTGATAAGATAGCAGATCAGATATCTGATGCGATCCTCGATGCGATAATAGCCAAAGACCCTGTTGCTCGGGTCGCCTGTGAAACTCTCGTGACAACTGGCCTTGCCTTTGTTGCTGGAGAGATAACAACAAGCTGTTATGTGGATATCCCGAGCATAGTGAGAGATACTATCAGGGATATAGGGTATACCAGGGCAAAATATGGGTTCGATTATGAGACCTGCGCCGTCATAACCTCCATTCATGAACAATCCTCAGATATAGCAATGGGTGTTGATGTTGGAGGAGCGGGAGATCAGGGGCTGATGTTCGGCTATGCCTGTAATGAGACAGCTGAATTAATGCCGATGCCTATCATGCTTGCCCATAAACTTGCCATGAGGCTTACAGAGGTAAGAAAAAAGGATATCCTTGGTTATCTCAGACCTGACGGCAAGACGCAGGTAACTGTAGAGTATCGTGACGGAATGCCTCTCAGGGTTGACACTGTAGTAGTCTCTACCCAGCACAGTCCGGATATAACCATGAAGGAATTAAAAGAGGATATCATAGAAAAGGTCATAAAACCTGTCATCCCTGCCGACATCCTTGATGAGGAACATGTGACCTATCACATAAACCCAACAGGTCGATTCGTTGTGGGTGGCCCCATGGGAGACACGGGTCTCACAGGTAGAAAGATCATCGTCGACAGTTACGGAGGGGTTGGAAGCCATGGCGGTGGGTGCTTCTCAGGAAAGGACCCTACAAAGGTGGACAGATCAGGGGCTTACATGGCAAGGTACATTGCCAAGAATATCGTTGCCTCTGGCATTGCCGACAGGATAGAGGTGCAGATAGCCTATGCCATAGGTGTGCCTGAACCTGTCTCATTCCTTGTTGACACATTCGGGACAGGAAGGATACCAAATGAGGAGATAATCTCCATAATCAAAAAGGTCTTTCCCCTTACTCCAAAGGGCATCATTGATCACCTTAATCTCAGAAGACCAATATTTAAGAAGACTGCGGCCTATGGTCACTTTGGAAGGAATGACGAGGACTTTACATGGGAAAAGACAGACCTTGCCGAGACGATCAAGAAAGAAGCTGGGTTATAGGGAGGAGAAATGCCAGAGCATGATATCAAAGACATAGGACTTGCAAAGAAAGGTAGATTAAAAATAGAATGGGCCGAAAAAGAGATGCCTGTCCTGAGGAGTATCAGGGAAAGGTTTTCCAAGACTAGACCCTTAAAGGGGATAAGGATTGCAGCCTGTTTGCATGTTACAACAGAGACTGCCAATCTCATGGATACCTTAAAGGCAGGAGGTGCAGAGATACACCTCTGTGCCTCAAATCCCCTGAGCACGCAGGATGATGTAGCAGCATCTATAGTGAAGGACATGGGAATACCTGTCTTTGCCATTAAGGGAGAGGATAGGAGAACCTATTACAGACATATAAAGAATGCCCTCTCGATTAAACCAAATATAACCCTTGATGATGGTGCAGACCTTGTATCGACCCTTCACATGGAGGAGACTGATCTCCTTAAAAACCTGATTGGCGGAACAGAGGAGACCACAACAGGGGTAATAAGGCTAAGGGCAATGGCAAAGGATGGTGCCCTCAGATATCCAATCATTGCAGTTAATGATGCCTATACAAAGTATCTCTTTGACAACCGTTATGGTACAGGCCAGAGTACAATAGATGGGATCATGAGGGCAACAAACAGGTTAATAGCAGGCTCTATATTCGTTGTCTGCGGATATGGCTGGTGTGGCAGGGGGGTGGCGATGAGGGCAAAGGGGCTTGGTGCTCGTATAATAGTAACTGAAGTGGACCCCCTGAGGGCACTGGAGGCAATCATGGATGGTTACGAGGTGATGCCCATCACTGAGGCAGCAAGGATAGGTGACATCTTTGTTACCGCTACAGGCGATATAAATGTCATATCAAAGGATTGCTTTAAAGTGATGAAGGACGGAGCGATACTCTGCAATACAGGCCACTTTAATGTGGAGATAGATATTGATACCCTCAAGAAAATCTCTAAAAAGAGAAGGATCATAAGGGATTATGTAGAGGAATTTACCCTCAAAACAGGTAAAAGGCTCTACCTTCTTGGAGAGGGCAGATTAATAAACCTTGCTGCAGCAGAGGGTCACCCCTCAGCAGTTATGGATATGAGCTTTGCCAATCAGGCCCTTTCTGTAGAATACCTTGTTAAGAATGCAAAAAGACTTGATAAAACAGTATACAGGGTTCCAGAAGAGATAGACAGGGAGATTGCTCGCCTCAAACTGAAGTCTCTAGGGATCAAGATAGATAGCCTCACAGCGGAGCAAAAAAGGTATCTCAAGAGCTGGCAGATGGGCACTTAGTTTGACTTTTTTATATTGAATCTTTTAGCTTATATAGTTACGGGGCGTAGCGCAGCCCGGTTAGCGCACCTGCCTTGGGAGCAGGGGGTCGGTGGTTCAAATCCACTCGCCCCGACCATCTGAAAGCAATAGAAACAGGAAATTGGATACTTGATACGGTAATCAGATAGAACTAATAACTCCTGTTTCATGTTGGACATCTGATCAAAATTGCGCCTGTAGCTCAGTAGGATAGAGCAACTGCCTTCTAAGCAGTGGGTCGGGGGTTCGAATCCCTCCAGGCGCGTTAATGTTTAATAAGGAGGAACACCATGAAAGTATCTATCGGTCCGAGGCCACTTCTGTTTCCAACGCCTGTCTTGGCTGTTGGCACTTTCGACAGGGAAGGAAGGCCGAATGTCATGATCGTTGCCTGGGGAGGATTATGTTGTTCACAACCACCATCGGTTGCAATCTCAGTCAGAAAACCTACATACACCTATTCTAATCTAATGGATAAAAGGGCATTCACAATAAGCATTCCTTCAGAGGATTACCTAAAAGAGGCTGATTATTTTGGCATGGTATCGGGCAAAACCGAAGATAAATTCTCAAAAGCCAATCTGACACCAGAGAGAGCAGAGCATGTTGATGCCCCTTATGTAAGGGAATTCCCTCTAATCCTTGAATGCAGGGTAACCCATGTTGTTGAGATAGGATTGCATACCCAGTTCATTGGCGAGATCATGGATGTGAAGATCGATGAGGATAAACTGAACGATAAGAAACTCCCTGAGATAGAAAAGATAATGCCCTTTGCCTTTATACCTGAGATCAGGGCATATTACGGGTACAGTAGATTCCTGGGCAAGGCCTTTTCAGCTGGTAAGGAGATAAAGGAGAAATCCTGATTTAAGGAAGTGAAGAGTGCCTGGGTAGTCTATGCACTATTGTCAGCTTTTTTTCTTGCCACAAGTGATGCCCTGACAAAAAGGGCTGCAAAGGATGAGGATGAATATCTCGTTGCATGGTTCAGGCTCTTCTTCACATTGCCTGTCCTTATAATACTTTTCTTCTTTATCACTGTGCCTGATCTTGATGAAAGGTTTTTTCTTTCCTTTGCCTTAGCCCTTCCACTGGAGATAATAACGGTATTCCTCTATGTAAAGGCTATTAAGGTATCCCCCTTGAATCTCACCCTTCCCTTCCTGAGCCTGACACCGATCTTCCTGACCTTCATCTCCTACATCGTTACTGGAGAAAGGATTTCCCCTGAAGGGCTCGCTGGTATAGTCCTGATCGCCCTGGGTGGATATACCCTCAATGCAGAAAAGAACCGATCAGGTCTTATTGAACCGATAAGGGCAATAATGAGAGAAAAAGGCTCTGTTTTAATGATCATTGTTGCCTTTATCTATAGCTTCACCTCATCCCTTGGAAAGGTTGCCATAGAGCATTCTTCACCACTATTCTTTGGAATCAGTTACTTCTTCACCCTTACCATCATATCAGGACCAATTAGCATCTGGATGGGTAGAAAACACCTCAAGGACTTTATCTCAAAGAGGATTTACTGGAGGCTTCTATTTCCTGGATTATTCTATGCACTGATGGTTATATTCCATATGCTCGCCATGGACCTGACAAAGGTAGCATATATGATATCAGTGAAGAGGCTGAGTCTTATAATAGGGGTGATCTATGGGTATATCTTCTTTAAGGAGGCTAAGTTCAGACAGAGGCTGCTCAGTACTATAATAATGCTTTTCGGCTTCATAATCCTGGTCAACGCACGCTAATCTTCCTTGCCCTCAACCCTGATAAAGTGGGTAGGTTCTGTAACCACTGGAAGTGCATCGATGTCCTTAATCGCCCTTAATACATCCTTCTCCCTTGCAATATGGGTAAGAACAACAAGAGGAACTGCCCCTCCTATCCTTCTTCCCTTCTGGATCACCGAAGCAATGCTTATATTGTTTTCACCAAGGATACCCGAGATCTTTGAAAGCACCCCTGGTTTATCAATGGCAGAGAACCTGAAATAATACATGCTCTCTATATCCTCTATCTTTCTTATCCTCAGACCAGATGACCTGAGAAAGGAATAACGCCCCTTGTTTGTCCTGACCTTCTTCCCGATGTCTACTATATCAGCAACAACAGCACTACCTGTGGGCATGTCACCGGCTCCCCTACCATAATAGAGGGTAGAGCCAACAGCATCTCCCTCAACATATACTGCATTAAACACTCCATCCACCTTTGAGATCATGTAATCATTAGGTATCATCGTTGGATGAACCCTCATCTCTATCTCGCCGTCAGCAGACTTAGTTATTGCAAGGAGTTTTATCTTATACCCCAATTCCTTTGCAAAATCTATGTCCTGAGGCGTTATCCTTGTTATACCCTCCCTGTAAACCTCACTGTATGAAAGGGGAATGCCATAGGCGAGGGATGAAAGGATCGTCAGTTTGTGGGCTGAATCTATGCCTTCGATGTCAAAGGTTGGGTCAGCCTCGGCATAACCGAGTTCTTGAGCCTCCCTGAGGGCTATTGAAAAATCCTTACCTCCCTCGGTCATCATTGTGAGGATGTAGTTGGATGTGCCATTAATGATACCATAAATGTTCAGGATCCTGTTTGCAACAAGACCCTCCTGCATGACCTTAATGATAGGGATACCCCCTGCCACAGATGCCTCAAAACCAACAAAGACACCTTTCTTTTCAGCCTCTAAAAATATCTCATTGCCCTCTGTGGCAAGAAGGGCCTTGTTTGCTGTAACAACATGCTTACCATTATTGATTGCCCTGAGTATGAATTCCTTGGCCGGATGTATCCCGCCGATGAGTTCAACCACTATATCAATATCTCTGTCCTCTAATATATCATTAGCATCCGTAGTTAGAATGCCTTCAGGGATACTGATTCCCCTATCCCTTTTAATATCAAGGTCTGCTATCATCTTAAGCCCTATGTCGAGACCTGTCCTTTCCTGGATAATGTCATTGTTGTTGAGCAATATCCTTACAGTACCAGTCCCGACTGTACCAAGTCCGATTATACCAACCGATATTGATTCTTTCTTCATTTCTCGCCTTGCCAGTATTTAACGCAGTGCAATAGCCTGAAATGCTACTAGCTACAAGGTTCCAACAAGTATTTTGACTTGCTGGAAGTCTGGCTTCCATATTCAGGTTGGCTCCTGGGGAGGGACTCGAACCCCCGACCAAGTGGTTAACAGCCACCCGCTCTGCCGACTGAGCTACCCAGGAAACATTATTTTATATCAGATATTCTGTGGATTTGTCAAATTATGAAAGGCTATAATACAAAATGCCTGTTGTGGCTCTCACAGGGAACTATGGCATGGGAAAGAGTACAGTTGCCCATCTCTTCAGAGAGTTGGGGGCGATTACCCTTGATCTTGACGATATTGTGGATGACTTACTGAGAGAGGACTCAGTTCTTAAGGAGATCAGGAAGATCCTTGGTAACAGGGTCTTTTCAGGTAAAGATATTGACAGGTCAAGGGTTGCTGAGATTATCTTTTCTGATAAGGAGAAGAGGGATTTGCTCGAAAGGCTCATTCACCCCCTTGTTATTGAGAGGATGAGAGAGTTTTTGAAGAAAAAGGACAGGAAAAGGGTCATAATTGTAGAGATACCACTACTCTTTGAAAAGGGATATGAGGATGAATTCGATAAGATCATAACTGTTTATACCGATCTTGAAACAGCCTTAAAGAGACTTGAAAACAAGGGTATAAAGAGGGATCAAGCCTTAATGAGGCTTAAAGCCCAGATGACTGTTGACGAAAAGATCAGGAGATCTGACTTCGTCATTGATAACAATGGTACTATCAATGATACAAAGAGACAGGTCATCATGATATACAATAGGGTCAGGGTATGATAACGCTCAGGGATTTCAAGAGGATAAACGATAAATTCAGGGACATTGTTATGACCATAGGTAACTTTGATGGTCTTCATATTGGTCATCAGAAGATATTAAGAATGGTTAAAGAGGATGCTACATTCAGGTCAGGAATATCTGCTGTCCTGACCTTTGAACCCCATCCCTCAAAGGTGCTTAAACCTCATCGCGAATTAAAAATAATAACACCCTTTAGAGAAAAGGCGCAACTGATTCAGGATACAGGGATCGATCTGCTCCTCTGTCTTACCTTTGACAGTGGTCTTGCCGTGATGGAGCCAGAGGATTTTATAAGGGATATAATCGTAGAAAGGATCAGACCTGTGGAGGTAATAGTTGGTAGCAACTATACATTCGGCAAGGGTCGGAAGGGAACAACAGAACTGCTAAGGAGACTGGGGAAGAGATACGGATTTATAACAAAGGTGATAAGAAACAAGGTGGTTTCAGGAGAGGTTGTAAGCAGCACGAGGATAAGAAGACTGATAGGTAATGGTAAGGTCTATGAGGCATCTCTGCTACTTGGTAGACCTTACAGGATTCGAGGGAAGGTGATTAAAGGTAAGGGCAGAGGCGAGAGATTCCTCCATATACCAACAGCAAATATAGGGACGGATTACGAACTTATTCCAGCAGAAGGGGTCTATGTCGTGCATGTTGAGCTGGATAATATGCTTTATGGTGGAGTCATGAATATAGGAAAGAATCCCACCTTTGGTGAAAATCCATTGAGTCTGGAGGTTCATATCCTTGATTTTACTGGAAACCTCCTTGGTAAAGAGATATCGGTTCACTTTCTCAAACGACTCAGGCCTGAAAGGAGATTCCCTACCATTGAAGGCCTTAAAGAGGCTATCATCCATGATATTGATTCAGCAAGACATATCCTTAATGCCATGCAGAGGCTTCAGACAACAAAGAAACCGGGTCAACATCAACCACTATCTTAATACCCTTCTTGCCTTCTGTTTTCAATAATAATTCCTGAATCCCCTCCCGAAGCCTTTTCTGGGAAGATGATTTAAATATCACTCGCCAGGAAGACTTCTTTCTTAATCGCCCTTTTACACGAGGGAAAGGAAGAAGGTCGCGAAAGCATCCGTCAATGAATTCCTTTACAGGTGATGAATTCAGGATCTCCTCAATTACCTGTGTATCTTCTTTTTCACAGGTTATCGTAACCGCTGCAAACTTAGAAAAAGGAGGATAGAGCAATGATCTCCTTAAGGAGAGTTCAGTATTATAAAATTCCAGGATAGACCTTTTTCTGAATGCCCGGTAAACATGATTTTCCGGAAACCTTGTCTGTATAAGGACAAGGCCGCCTGGCTCGACCCATTCCCTTATGTTCTGGAGTTCATTAAAGAGCCGTTCTCCGCTCCTGAAGTCAGGGAATTGAAGATATAGATCAGGGTTTATAAATATACAGGCCTTGAATCTGCCCTCGAGCTGGAATCGTTTGATTATCCCTGTGCTAACGATGACCACTCCCTCCCTCATGCCTTCAAATCGAGCCTTTACACCTTCAATCCTTATACCCTTTTCAAGTCTCAAAGGGTCTGTGTTGAGATACCCTTTTATCTCTGATACAATCCGCTGCGTCCCTGCACCCACCGCCTCAAGGGTCGCACCACCACAGGCTGGACATAAGTCAGTGGTCTCAATGCTGGTACCGCAATAATGACATAGCAGTATATTCCTGTCCTTGTGATAAACGAGTGGAACCTTGCACATCCTGCATCCCTCGATATGATCACAGTCCCTGCACCTGATAAGAGAATATCCTTTCCTATTAACGAGAAAAAGAAGATTACCTGCAGATTTCAAACAAGACCTGGATACATCAATAGCCCTATTTGATATGTAAGGGGATACCTTTGGCGACCTGTTCATATCGACTATCTCAATCCTCGGCCCCTTACTGTGCCCACCATAGCTCACTAACTTATACTTCCCCCTGATTGCATTATAATAGGACTCCACAGATGGTGCTGATGAAGACATTATGACCTTTGCCTTCTCAAGATAACCACGCTTTACCGCCACATCCCTTCCATGAAACCTCATACCCTGAATGTTTTTATATGAAGCATCTCCCTCTCGCAGAACAACGATGAGGGATACATCCTTCAACGGTGCAAATATTGCTATCCTCGTTCCTATAACAATATCTGATTGCCCGGATATTATCTGTCTATAAGACTGTATCCTTTCCCTTTTGGACAGGTCTCCGTGAAGGAGACAAAGCCTTTCACCAAAGGTTGGTATCAGTCTTTCTGAAACGGTATCGAGATAAGACCTCTCAGGGCAGAGGATTATGATGTTTTTCTCATTCTTGATGAGATCGTTGAGAAGCAAGATCTCATCAGACCCCTGATGGATATTGAAGAGTAATGACTGATACTGACCCCGCTTTTCTGATTTTGAGCATTTCGGGATATCCATGCCCTCAGATACAACATCATAGAATTCCCTTGGATACATGGTTTTAAGAACAAGTCCTTTGTTGACCATATAGTAATCAGCCATCCAGTTTATGAGCCCTAAGAGGGATTCGCTGACTAATGGTTCGGTAGTACAGATGCCACTGATCGGCTTTATGCCATGGGCAGATGACCTTCCGAGGACAAGTCCCACCTTCTCTGTGCTCCTTATCTCTGCCCTTACTAACTGACCTGGTTTCACAGAACCCTTTAAATCCTCGGGCACAAAATAAGTAAGAGGGGACAGGTTCAATGGGAAAAGGATATCAAAGGACTCCATGTATCCTGATTAAGGGTTCCTGAATGCATAGGGCAGGAGCTCTGAAATATTGTACTTCCTGACCCCATCTAAAGAAAGAAGATATATATCAATGCCTGGTGCAAACTCCACAATTACCTGTCTGCAGCTACCACAGGGAAAACAATACCCTCCCTTGCTCGATACGATAGCCATTGCCCTGAACCTTGTCTCGCCCTCGGAAATTGCCTTAATAAGTGCAGCCCTCTCGGCACAGAAACTGAGCATGAGGGAGGTATTTTCAATATTGCAACCAGTATAGATCCTTCCATCATCAGTAATAATTGAGGCACCTACCCTGAAGTTCGAGTAAGGAGCTATAGCCCTTGCCATAGCCTCTTTAGCAGCCTGAAAGAGCCTATCAACATCCTCAGGTAACATCAGTAATTAAATATCTCTATAAGGTCAGAGAGGTCCTTTTCCTCATAGCCCCTTGCAAGTAACTTCCTCTCCTTAAAATCCCTAAGGGCCTTATCCCTGTCCCCATTATAGGAAGGATCGAGATCCAGGGCCTTCTTAAGGGCTGTTGCAGCATCTCCATACCTGCCAAGGGCATTGTAGCAGAGGGCAAGACCATAGTAGGGAAGATGGAAGCTCGAAAACCTCCTCAATGACTCCTTATAGGCCTCTATTGCCTCATTGTATCGCTTTAGCCTGTAATATACCCTACCCAGGTTATTAAAGGCCTTTTCAGCACTCCTGTAAAGGGGATTTGTCAGTGCTGACTTATAAGCCATCACAGCATCATTGAACCTTTCCATCATCTCATAGGCATAGCCAAGATTATTCAATGCCTCTGAAAAGGACCTGTCGATCTTGAGGGCCCTTTCAAAATACTCGACCGCCTTCTGATAATTCTCAAGCTTCAGGAGATAAATCAGGCCAATGGCATTAAGGGATTCCTTATCCTGAGGATTCAATTCAATGGCCTTCTGGAATTCCACAAAGGCTGGCTGGATATTATTGTCATTCATGTAAGAGACGCCAAGTTGATAATGAGCAGAGGCCTGCTGGATCCTTTCCTCATTGCTCATGGTTGCACAACCCAGAATAAATATAGCGATAAATGCAATAACCAGTTTCCTCATTATATCTAAGGTAACAGAAATCGAATTTAAGTGCAAGCCTTCCCATTTCCTCTATGGATTGCCTTTGAGATTGATTGGTTGTTATTATATAAGCGATGAGTGAGTATTCTGATTTCATTCCTGAAGAACATGAAATCCTCTGCCCTGCCTGCGGCTCGATACTGAATGAGGAAAGGCGTGTTGAGGGTGGATGGATATGCAGTTGTGGTGATTTTATTCCAGAAAGTATGGTGATCAATCCATTCAAAGGCCTATCCTGTAAGCATAAGCAAAACTCTGACTGGCGATAATAATGGAACAAATCCCAGAGACATCTTACTACAACATAAAGTTACCCGCCTTTGAAGGCCCTCTTGACCTGCTTCTGCATCTTATCAGGGAAAACAAGATTGACATATACGATATACCCATCGCACTCATAACCCATCAGTACCTTGAATACATAGAGATAATGAAGGAACTCAATCTTGACATAGCCGGTGAGTTCCTCGTTATGGCAGCAACCCTCATTCATATCAAATCAAGGATGCTCCTGCCTGTGGATGAGGATGTCCCTGAAGAAGAAAGGGGGGATCCGAGGTTTGAACTCGTTCAGAGGCTTTTAGAATATCAGGCATTCAAAGATGCCTCCCTTGCCTTAAGAGAGAGAGAAATAGAATGGAGCAATGCCTTCACCAGGGTTCATACTGGAAAAGAAGCTGATACAGAGACATCTGCTGAACTGAATCTCTTTGATCTGAGTATCTTTGACCTGATAG
>JBBIPQ010000005.1:0-35000 GCA_037442785.1 Nitrospirota bacterium | reverse complement strand
GGATTATTAGCCTTGAGGATAAGGGGGTAGGGGCGCTCATTCTTAAGAAGATAAGGGATGAGGTTCATAGATTTGCTATCTCTTATCACAAAAGGCTCAGGGAAAAGAGACTCCTTGAATCTCCTCTTGAAAGGATAAAAGGCATAGGTAAAAAAAGAAGACTTGAACTTTTACGAGTTTTTGGTAGTATAGAGAGTATAAGGAATTCTTCTGTTGAGGAGATAGCAAGGTTGAAGGGATTTAACAGAAAGATTGCCCAGGAATTATTAACCGCACTAAGGAGGTCATGATGAAAATAAGGCTTATATTTCTTCTATTTTTTGTTATAGCCCTTTCAGGAGTAGCTGAGGCTGCCTTCACGGTATATCTCAAGAATGGTTCTGTGATTACAGGAATCAGTTCTTATGAGGATGCAAAGGATGAGATCATCCTTTACATTGGAGGAGGATCAATAGGTATTAAGAAGGATGAAATCCTGAGGATCAAGGAAACAGGAGGCCCTGAGATGGATATACGGGTAAAGGAGGGCATTGAAAAAGAAAAGGTTACTGAAGAGGTTACTCCTCCACCTCCGCCTGAAGATGATAGAACCTCAAAAATAAAGGCACTTCAGGATGATCTCGACTCTGTAACTGCCGAGATAAGGAGACTTGAGGCAGAGGAAGGGAGATTGGTTAAAGAGATAAATGAAAAAAGGGGCAGACGCTTTAAATACAATATCTATCAATTGAAGCAACTCGAAAAAGAGACTGAACCATTACAACAGGAACTCTTCAATGTTCAGCAGAAAAAGAATGAATTGCTGGAAAGAAGGAATATAATCGAAGGCGAGTTAAGGACATTACAGAGATGAGAGAACAGCTGGAGGCATATCTTAAAGGAAGGTTTGGAGAATCTGTTCAGATTCATGATTTTAGGCGGCTCGGCGCCGGAGTTCATGGAACAGGTTTTCTCCTTGAAGTCAAAACAGAAAGAGGGATTGTCTCCTATGTATTAAAAGATCTTGCTCCAGAGGGGCTCGGTCATGATTATCCATCAGACAGGGCTGCGGTTTTCCTCCTTGCCTATGATGAATACGGGAAATTGCCCTCTCATATAAGGGCTATTGATGTTATAGCTAAGAAAGAGGATGGAACTATAAAGTCCGTAAGTGGAGGCACTGAATATTTTCTTCTCATGGAAAAAGCCGAAGGCATAAGTTATTTTAATGATCTTGAGAGATTTGCGGGCATGACATCCCTTCAGGAAATAGACAGGATGCGAATCGATGCCCTTTCGAATTATCTTGCAAAGATCCATTCTGTTAAAAAGGAATCAAGAACCCTTTACTGGAGGAAGATAAGGGATACAATCGGCCATGGAGAGTGTTTGATGGGTGTCTTTGATTCCTATCCGGATGGGACGCTTTCATTTGAGGAGATGGCAAAGATAGAGAAGAAATCAGTTGACTGGAGGGCCAGGCTCAAATTAAAGGAATACAGGTTATCGCAGATACACGGTGACTTTCACCCAGGGAATATATGGTTCAAGAATGAATCTGAATTTACCCTGCTGGACAGGAGTCGAGGCCCCTGGGGAGAACCTGCAGATGATGTCACGGCACTTACAATAAACTATATCTTTTTCTCTATCAAACACTATGGTACTGTGAAAGATGCATACCTTGAGGCACTCAATCTCTTCTTTGAAAGATATGTAGCCAAAACAGGTGATTCAGAGATATACAGGGTTCTTCAGCCTTTTTATGCCTTCAGGGGTGCTGTTGTAGCAAACCCTGTATTTTATCCTGAATTAAATAGAGAGCAAAGAGAACGTATCTTCAGGTTTATATTGAATATCCTTGACTCTGAGGTCTTTGACCCCTCAAAGGTAAATGATTATATTACATAAATAGATTTAACCCTCAGAAAGAGGGACAAATTTGGAGGTTATATGAGGTACAGGGTAGGACAGGTAGGAAGGGTTGTGGTTATGAGGCTTGAGGATGGAGATGATGCCATTGCCTCAATAAGCAATATGGTAAAGGCTGAAGGTATAAGGTCCGCTGTCTTTTATCTCTTAGGTGGCATTAAGGATGCGAGGGTAGTTGTTGGACCTGAGAAGGAAGAGATGCCCCCTGTCCCTGTGTGGAGGGAGATAGGAGAAAGTCATGAGATCATAGGCATAGGAACGGTCTTTTATCAGGATGGAGAGCCAAAGGTCCACCTCCATGCTGCCCTTGGAAAGAGGGATATTGTTAAGGTCGGCTGTGTAAGGGAGAGATTAGGAACCTTTCTTGTTCTTGAGGTGGTTGTACTTGAACTTTCAGGAATCGATGCGGTACGGGAGTTTGATCCTGCTACAGGGCTATCCCTTTTGAGATTATAGGTGTCCTATGAGCATCCTGAGGCTTATTAAGGAGAGGAGAAGCATAAGGGACTTTCAGGATAAGGATATACCAGAGGATGTTATAGACAAACTGATAGATGCTATTATATGGGCGCCAAGTGCTGGAAATCTGCAATCAAGGAAGTTTTATTTTGTAAAGGAAGAAAGGCTCAAGAAACAGCTTGCCTCTGCTGCCCTGAATCAGAGGTTTATTGCTGAGGCACCCCTTGTTGTCGTTGGCTGTACCGACAGCAGGATATATTCGAGATACGGTGACAGAGGGGTCAATCTATATTCGATTCAGGATGTTGCTTGTAGTATTATGAGTATGATGCTCCTTGCCTGGGAGAATGGACTTGGTTCTGTATGGGTAGGGGCGTTCAGGGAGGGAGATGTAGCAGAGATCTTGGATTTGCCACATAACCTAAGGCCTGTAGCAATAGTCCCTGTTGGTTATCCCTCCCGAATACCATTAGCTCCACCAAGGGTTTCAAAGAGGGAGGCGGTTGAGTTCAGATAAAAGCCTTATTGCCTCTTCCATATCTTCTGGTAAGGGGCTTGAGAATTCAAGATGCTCTCCTGTCACAGGATGCCTGAATCCTAAGGATTCTGCATGAAGCATCTGCCTGAGGAAGGTTATCCTTTTTTTATCAATAATCAATGCTGTCTTCCTACCATAAGTCCTGTCTCCGAGGACTGGATGGCCTATGGATGAGAAATGAACCCTGATCTGATGGGTCCGACCTGTACCAAGTCTGACCTCGATTAGTGTTGCATCCTTGAATCTCTTAAGCACCTTCCACCTTGTGACAGCCTCTTTCCCTTTCCTCACAGATGTTGTCATCCTTTTTCTTTCTCTCTTTGACCTTCCTATTGGCTTTACTATCTCTCCCTCATCATCCTTTAAAGAACCATAAATGAGCGCTAAATATCTCCTTGTAATGCTCCTCTTCCTGAATTGCTCTACAAGGTCATAATAGGCAGTGTCATCTAAGGCTACCACCATAACACCCGATGTATCTTTGTCGAGTCTGTGCACAACCCCTGGTCTAAGGGGGCCTCCGACAGTGGCAAGCCTGCCGACATGGTATGCCAGGGCATTCATCAGAGTGCCTTTCCTGTGTCCTGGTGCTGGATATACAACCATATTTGGGGGTTTATCAATGACAACTATGTGATCATCCCTATAAAGTATATTAAGTGGCAATGGTTCTGGTATGAGACCCTCAGGCTCTTTGGGTGGTAGATTTATCGTTATCCTGTCAGATCTCTTTAATCTATAGTTTGGTTTGACAACCCTTCCATTTACGACGATGTTGCCTTCCCTTATCATTTTCTGTATCTTTGATCGAGTGATCCCGGTTTCCTTTGAGAGATAAAGGTCTATCCTTTCTCCGGATTCTGGGGCAATTATTTCTTGAATTGAATACATAATTCCTGTTATCCAAATGCAATCGGGTCTACTAATCCTTTCAATAGTTTTAGAAAACCCCTTTGATCTTCGGGGATGCCTTTTTATATAACATTATGCCTGAAAAGACAGATAATGCTAACCAGAAAAAACCCGATACATAGAATTTTAATAGTATCTTTCCGATAGAGATCGTTATGGCTATGACAGAGATGCATCCGAAAACCCAGTATATGAACGAATCCCTGATCTCATTCTTATCTGCTGGATCGTCAGTCCACGAGGCAACCTTATCCCATCCTATGCCAGGTCTCGTCTTTTTGTAGAACTCGATGAGCTTTGACTTTTCAGCAGGTTCTGTAAGGAATGTGACTGTAAGCCACACTGCTGTGGAGATTGAGATTATGATAAAGAGTTTGCCTGTATAGGGTAGGTACTTCAGGGATGAATAGGAATATACGATTACAGTCATCACTGTTGAACTTACCATTGCGGATATCTCGCTCCAGGCATTTATCCTCCACCAGAACCACCGCATTATATAGACCAATCCTGTGCCAGAGCCAAAGGCAATGAGGAACTTGAATATCCCAATAATTGAGGTTGTATAGTAGGTTATAACAGCAGTGAGGATGGATAGAAGTACAGTTACAACCCTTGAGACAAATATATAGTGAGATTCTTTACCGTCCTTTTTTATAAAGGGTCTGTAAAGATCATTAACAAAATAGGCAGAGGATAGATTCAGATAGGTGCTGAGGGTTGACATGAAGGATGCAAAGAAGGATGCAAGCATCAACCCCTTAAGCCCCGAAGGCAATATTTCAACCATCATCAATGGGTAAACCCCTTCATGATCTTTTATCTGGGGGTACAAAAGAATGGATGCAAGGGCGGTTATTATCCATGGCCATGTCCTGAGGCCATAGTTTGCGATATTGAAATATAATGTTGCAAGGAGGCTGTGTCTCTCATCCTTGCAAGAAGCCATTCTCTGAACGATAACACCCCCACCATCAGAGGAGTACTTTGACCACCAGCTTAGCCCGATATAGCCAAGAAATGTCATGAAGGCTATTCCAAAAAAACCCTCATTAAGGGGAGGGAAAAAACTCAGAGTCTCCTCATTGAGGTTCATCTTAATGGCATCTATCCCTCCTGCCCTGGAAACAGAAGCAATCGCAAGGGTTATAGCACCTGCCATCGCTATTATGAATTGGAAGAAATCGGTAGTCACGACACCCCAGTATCCTGAAAGCATGGAATATGCAATGGTAATACTGCTTGATATGATGATGCTCTCCCATTTTCCCCATCCCAGGCTTACATCAAGTATCTTTGCCATGGCGAGGATGACCTGAGCCTTTATAATGGTATGGATGGCTACAGAAAAGTACACAGCCTTGAAACCCCTGAGTATTGATGCGGAAAAGCCAGAATAACGAAGATTGATCAGTTCAACATCTGTAAGTACTCCAACCCTCCTCCATAATCTTGCAAAAAAGAAGACAGACATCATCCCAGAGAGTATAAAACACCACCACTGCCAGTTTTCGTAAATGCCGTGACCTCTTACAAGACCTGTCACATAAAGGGGAGTATCTGATGAAAATGTAGTGGCAACCATTGATGTTCCAGCGAGCCACCAGGGTAGGGTTCTTCCTGAGAGGAAGAACTCATTCATGCTTGAAGATGCCCTTTTTGTAAAGTAAAGACCGATCAAAAGGGAAAGGAGCATGTAAGTCCCTATTATGACAAAGTCAAAAATAGACAGATTCATGGTGTGATATTATATAGCATGTCCGAATGGTTAAGACAACTCGATACAGTCTTGTTTTTTCTTATTAACAGGGGAATGGAAAATAATATATTTGATGTTCTTATGCCTTTTATTACAGCAAAGGCCTATCTCATAGCCTTGCCTTTACTGCTTTTGTTTCTGTTCAGACAAAGAAAGGAAGCCATGATTATTATTGCCCTATCCTTTTTTTCGATCCTTTTTGCTGATGGTTTAGCAAATACCCTCAAACATCTCATTGGCAGGGAAAGGCCATGCAACGTTCTTGAAAATGTGCATCTCCTTGTGGGTTGTTCAAGATCCTTTTCAATGCCATCAAATCATGCTTCAAATGCCCTGGCCTTTGTTATTCCCTTTTTTCTATCGAAGGACCGTTTAAAATATCTGTTTCTTTTCCTTGCATTACTTGTCTGTTTCTCAAGGGTATATGTGGGTGTTCATTATCCATTCGATGTTATTGTTGGTGCGGGAGTAGGGGCGATCTCATCGATTGGTGTGCTTATCCTTTACAAATGGGCTACTTATATGTCAAGGGTCAGGCCATATTTTTCGGTAATGACTGTATTTCTCATATGCATAAGCCTCTTCAGGGTATACTATATCCTTCATGGACCCCTTGACCTGAGCCCGGATGAGGCCCATTACTGGGAATGGTCAAGGAGGCTCGACCTCAGCTACTACTCGAAAGGCCCAATGATTGCCTATCTCATTACCCTCGGAACAGGCATATTCGGAGACAATGTCCTTGGTGTCAGGTTTCTTGCTGTGGTATTTTCGGTTTTGAGCAGTATTTATCTCTATAAAATTGGAAGCGAGCTGTACGATGAAAGGGTTGGTGCCTTTACAGCAATCTTATTCCAGATTATACCCCTTTATTCTGCCTTTGGGGTTATCTTCACTATCGATTCACCATTTGTCTTTTTCTGGATATTATCCCTTTATCTATTCTGGAGGGCGATAAATCAAGGATCTATAAAATACTGGGTTTCTACAGGCCTTGCGATTGGCCTTGGACTTCTTACCAAATACACCATGGCATTCTTTTATCTATGCTCCTTTTTATTCATTGTCAAGGAGCAAAGGGATCTCCTCAAAAGACCAGGACCTTATATTTCCCTTATACTCAGTTTATTTATCTTCTCTCCCGTAGTTGTCTGGAATGCCCAGCATGGCTGGGTAACATTGCTCCATACAGCAGGTCAGGCCCATGTTGGAGAAGGCCTGCGATTATCCCTTAAGAGCCTTTTTGAATTCATTGGTTCCCAATTCGGGGTCGTTTCTCCTTTGTTATTAGCCATGTCCCTGATAGCTGTCTGGCTGTTGCGAAGGAGTGGAGATAAGGGGAGTTTTCTCTTCTGGTTTTCCTTCCCTGTGATAGCCTTCTTTGTCCTTAAGAGCCTGCACGGAAAGGTTCAGGCAAACTGGGCAATGCCAGGATACATAACAGGCATCATAGCCCTTTCTGTTCTGTTCTTCCAGAAAGAAAGAATGCAGAGGATTACGATTGCAGGAGTCACCATAGCCTTTTTATTGACAGCCATAAGCCATTATCCTCCAGGATTTCTTCCTGTAAAACTTGATCCCACTTCGAGGTTGAAGGGATGGAAGGAGTTGGGTAGAGAGGTAAGTCTTATATATGAGGATATGAAAAAAGGGGAAAAGGATGAACCTGACCAGCCAGGTGTCTTTATCTTCTCTGACAGGTACCAGGTATCGAGCGAACTTGCCTTTTATGTAAAGGGAAATCCTGTTACCTACTGCATCAACCTTGGAAGAAGGATGAATCAGTATGATCTCTGGTCAGGATTCAATAACCTTATGCATTATGATGCCATTTTTGTTACAATAGGCAGGATCGAGGTCCCTGCAAGGCTCAGGGAAGGCTTTGAAAGATGTGATGTCAGGTTCTTTGAGGCCATGGATAGAGGCAAGCTTATAAGGGACTATTCCATATTTTCCTGTTATGACTTTAAGGGTATAAGGGAGGAAGGGATAAGGAGCTATTGATGAGTCTTTCTGTAGTAATACCACTTTATAATGAACAAGAAAATGTAAAGGACCTTCATGAGAGATTGAAGACAGTGCTTGATAGGCTTGGCATGGAGTATGAGATAATCTATGTTGACGATGGTAGTACCGATAATACCCTCTCCATACTTGAGGAGATACAGGCAGGAGATCCAGCGGTGATGATCCTCAGCTTCAGGAGAAATTTTGGCCAGACCGCTGCCTTTGCAGCAGGCTTTGACTTTGCGAGGGGTGATATTGTTGTTACAATGGACGGGGACCTTCAGAATGACCCTAATGATATTCCCAAACTTCTTGAACTTATAAAGACAAATGACCTTGTCAGTGGCTGGAGAAAGAAGAGACAGGACCCCTTTTTTTCGAGGAGGCTCCCTTCAATGATAGCTAACTGGCTGATAAGCAAGGTTACAGGTGTAAAACTCCATGATTATGGATGCTCCCTGAAGGCATACAGAAGGGATGTGATAAAAAACCTCAGGCTTTATGGAGAGATGCATAGATTTATCCCTGCTGTAGCGAGCTGGTACGGTGTAAGGGTTGCTGAGGTAGAGACCACCCATCATCCAAGGCTCAGAGGTAAATCAAAGTATGGTATAACCAGGACAATTAAGGTTGTTTTAGATCTGATAACCGTTAAGTTTCTTCAGAGCTTTTCAACCAAACCCCTCCAGTTCTTCGGCTCCTTTGGCATGGCTGGAGGATTTCTTGGTTTTCTTATCCTCCTTTACCTCAGTATAGAGAAGATATTCCTGGGTAAACCCATCGGTGGAAGACCACTCCTTTTGCTCGGTGCACTTCTTGTTATTGTGGGTATCCAGTTTATAGGGATGGGTCTCCTTGGAGAGATGATCGTAAGGGTCTATCATGAGACTCAGCGAAAACCAATATATGTACTGAAAAAGGTTCTTGGCCCCTCAAAATAGGATAATAAGCCTTTTAATTAAGATTGCTGTAAGTTCCATACTCCTGTTTATCCTCATATCAAAGACAGGGACCGAAAGGTTGCTTCAGACAGTGAAGGGGATAAGCCTCATTTCATTTCTCTCGTCAGCATTACTTTATGCATTCTCCATCTTTATCTCCTCTATAAGATGGAATTTGCTCCTCCTGAATGGGATTGGGTTGAAAAGACTCTTTTCTCTTTATATGGTGGGTTCTTTCTTTAATAACCTCATGCCTGGCATCATAGGAGGAGATGCTGTCAAGGCTTATTACCTTGGCAAGGAACTGAAGCACGAATCCAGCAACTTCTCAATGCCTGGACTCAGTATAGCAGTGGCTTCTGTATTCATGGACAGGTATATTGGCTTTGTCTCTCTGCTTATAATCGCCATAATTGCCTATCCCTTCGGAGCAAAACTTATCAGAGGATCCTACATTGAATGGATACTCCCTGTTATCATAGTCGCCTTTGTTGCGGGTAGTGCTATCTTGTTTGTATTTAGACTCGGCAAAAGGCTGAGATTTATGTCAGGTTTTTATGAGTACCTTAGGTATTATAAAGAGTCAAAGGGGATAATCCTAAGGGGAATCCTTTTATCTCTCCTCATTCAGACGATAATTATCTGTTCTGCCTATATTATCAGCAGAGGTCTGGGGATTGGCGTTCCCTTCCGTTTCCTCTTCATTATCATTCCCATCATATCCGTTATATCAAGTATTCCTGTTTCAATCTCAGGTATCGGGGTGAGAGAGGCATCCTTTGTCCTGTTTCTTGCCCCTCTTGGTGTTAACCCTGCCCAGGCAATAACAATATCCCTTGCATGGTTTCTTTCATTCGCAATGGGCAGTCTTCCAGGTCTTATTTTTTATCTCAGGCAGCACTCAAGACCCTAATTTAAGGTTGCAGAGAGTCTAATGGACTCGCTGCAACCTATAATAATCTCTGACCTGTTTCCTCTTACCTTGCTGTGAGTGTTACATAAAGGGTTGAGCCATTTCTGAAAATTAGCAGCAAAATGTCTTGTTCAGGTTTTATCCTTGAGACTACGTTCTCAAAGTCTTTAACATTGTTAACCTTCTTCCTGTTTATCTCCATAATAATGTCATGACTTGAAAGCACCCCTTCAGCAGGGCTACCTTCCTCTATGTCACTGATTATTACACCTGTAATGCGTCTTGGGATATTTAGTTCTTTTCTCATATCAGGAGTTATGTTCTGAACTATGACCCCCTTAAGGAGATTATCTGCTCTTCCTGGCACCTTTTGCATCTCTGCTGGTAACTCCGCAATAGTTACATGAAGGGTCTTTTCCTTACCCTCCCTGAGGATCTTAATGTTAACCTCTTTGCCAGGCTGTGTGTTTGCAACCATATTCCTTAAAGCAGCAGGCTCAGAGACCTCTTTTCCTTCGTACTCAATTATCACATCTCCCCTCTGTATCCCAGCCTTTTCAGCAGGGCTATCCTCAACAACGTCTCCAACAAGCACGCCTTTTTCTTCTTTAAGTCCGAACTGTTTTGCAAGTTCAGGGGTCACAGGCTGAATAACAATGCCAAGCCAACCCCTTACAACCTTACCTTTCTTTATCAGATTCTCCATCACGACCCTTGCCATGTTGCTTGGTATGGCAAATCCTATCCCCTGATATCCTCCTGAGGTGCTGAATATGGCTGTATTTATCCCGACTAACTCACCTCTAACATTTACAAGGGCACCTCCAGAATTCCCAGGATTGATGGCTGCATCGGTCTGAATAAAATCCTCGTAATCGGCTATCCCGACATTAGCCCTCCCTGTAGCACTAACAATACCTGATGTCACGGTCTGATTTAGGCCAAAGGGATTACCTATGGCTATTACAGTCTCTCCAACCTTCAACCTGTCAGAATCCCCCCATTTAATAACAGGGAGGTTGTCTGAGTTGATCTTGATAACTGCAAGGTCTGTCTTCGGATCCGTCCCGATAACCCTTCCTGTGAATTCCCTTTTGTCAGAAAGCTTAACCTTTATCTCGTCAGCATCCTTTATAACGTGATTGTTTGTCAGTATATAGCCTTCTCTGTCAACGATAACCCCTGAGCCAAGACTCGCCTGTTTGTGCTCTCTGGGTTTTCTGAGGTGTCCAAACTCATCGTCAAAGAACCTCCTGAAAAAGGGATCATCAAAAAAGGGAGAAGGAATCCCCGGTGTCTTAATCGTCCTTGTTGTGGATATATTCACCACAGCAGGCTTTGTAGCAGCAACAACCTCTGCCATTGCCTGCCCTGCCTTTGAAAGGATCTCGATAGATTCCTTTGAAATCTTTGGCTCTTCTGTATATGCCTTTGTGTGAAGGTTCAGGTTAGAGGATATACCCAGTCCTATAATAATCCCTACCATCACAAAGGCTAAAGCAGCAAGAATCTTTTTGTTTTTATTCATCCTTATCCTCCTTAATTTTTTATTGTTTTCTTTTCTGCCGTACTAAAAATGGCCTGTAAACGCTAAATACCTCCCTTTCCTGCCTTAAACCGCCGAATCTCAGTAATAAGCCAAGAACCACAATAAATAGACTTGCTGAAGCGAGCACTATTGGTTCCACATGGAGTATACCCTTAAGGATCAATTCCCTGAGTATTGATACTATCGCAATTTCAACCATTGTATCAACCGCTACCCTGTGATATTCAAGATACATTATCAGGAGTCTTACAGTCTCGATGAGTATAAATATAAACATTATCTCAGAAATAATAAAGGATATATTTGTTGTCTCATATATGCTCATACCAAGAAGGTATATTGTCTTTCCGATAAGAATAAACGAGACTATAACAAGGCCAATCAGTATAAAGTCGAGTATCACCTCCACATACTTCCTGAAGGCACTATGTATCCAGAAGTAATATTCTACCTCTTTTTTGTGTTCCCTGTCCTTTTCAGACTAATTTATGTATCTTTTGTCTACCATACTACGCATCTGACCAAGATAAATGTTAAATGGACATGAGACCGGAAAAACCCGTCCATAGACCATGGGCCATGGACTGTGGACTATGGACTAATAAATCCTGTCGCTTTCTTTTGTGTTTTTGAGGTATTATGCCCATTTAAAATAACTCCCTCACTTTATTTTGGACAGCAGTGACCATACTATTATAATTTAATATATCATAATTGCTCGGAAGGGAGAAAAGCACTTCCGCACTTTTGTTATACTATCAAGATACAGGATAAAATTCCTGCAAGTTTATTTGAAAATTCCAGCGAGTCTTTTTGACTCATTGGATAATTGAGCTTATGTTAACCATACTTCACACAGAATCATCTACTGGATGGGGAGGACAGGAGATCAGGATACTCAGGGAGTCCCTGGGCATGATAAGACGTGGTTACAGGGTCATGATTGCAGCTCCTGAGGAAAGTAATATATTCAGCAGGGCTAAAGTATCAGGTATTACGGTCTTCCCCTGTGATTTTAAAAAATGGAATCCCTATTCCTTCCTGAGGCTGTCTTCAGTGATAAGGGATCAGGGTGTCAATATACTGAATACTCACAGTTCCTCTGATAGCTGGGTTTCAATATTAGCTGCAAGGCTTCTTAGACCAAGGATAAGAATAATAAGGACGAGGCATCTGTCCACACCAATAGGGAAGACTTCATTAAACAGAATTGTTTATGATCTTTTGCCCGATGCTATAATCACCACGGGAGAGGAAATTCGTCAAAAGATGATAGATGACAATGGATTTAAGGCCTCAAAGATATTTTCCATACCAACCGGGATTGATATAGAACAATTTTCTCCCTTGAGGGTCAGTCCCGTATTTCAGTCAAGGGGGTTCTCTATAGGGATGATTGGGGTGTTGCGAAGCTGGAAGGGACATGGTTACTTAATTGAGGCAATCCCTGAGATTATCAAATTTATACCTGAGGCGGTTTTTTATATAGTAGGAGATGGTCCACAGTATGAAAACATAAAAAGATCAATTGATCTATTGTCTCTTAACGATAAGGTCTTTTTACTTGGACATAGAGAGGATATTCCTGAGATACTTGCTTCGCTTGATGTTGTTGTGCATCCATCTTATGCAAATGAGGGGGTCCCCCAATCAGTACTACAAGCCCTGGCTATGGAAAGGCCGGTTATTGCTGCGAATACCGGAGCGATAAAGGAGGCAATAATAGACGGTAAAACCGGATTCCTCATTCCTCCGAGGGATCCTCACGAGATTGCGGCAAAGGTGATCACCCTTTATAGAAAACCTGAGCTTGGAAAGGTCTTTGGAAAGGAGGGAAGGCGGCTTTTAGAGAGGTCATATTCCTTTGAGGGTATGCTTGATAAGATCGAGGATCTCTATAAAAGGCTCTGTTCATGACGACATCTGTTAAAGAGTTAAAGAATAGTGCGATCAGGGCGATTATAAACTTTGCAAGGAAATCCGGATTTCCAAAGGAGAAGGATCCAGGTGCTAAGCCTTCTCGATTTCTTATTGTGAGCACAACAGGGATAGGGGATACCCTATGGGGAACGCCAGCAATAAGGGCGATTAAGGAGACATATCCTGACTGTTATATTAGCGTTCTTACGACATCCCTGGGTGCTGAACTCTTAAAGGGAAATCCCTGGATTGATAGGGTCTTTATCTTCAAGAGGGGTTTAAGGGTCTTTCTATTATGGAAACTGCTAAAGAAACTCATGCGGGAGAGGCCCGATATAGCTTTTATATTCCATGCCTCTGACAGGATAATATGGCCGCTGGTCTTTTTTACTGGTACGCCACAGATCATGGGCATAATCGGTCAAAACAAGGGTCTCGATTTCATTCTTACAAAAACAATTAAACAGGAAGCTATTCATGGGGCAGAGATGAGATTAAGGCTGGTAAGGGAGGCCGGAGTATCTTTTGATAATACCCTTAAACCTACCCTGTATCTTTCAGAGGAGGAAAGGAGACGGGCCTTTGATCTACTTAAAAACATAACAGGGTTTGATAGGAGTACCTTGATCATAGGTCTTCATCCAGGTGCTCAGAAGCCCTATAAATGCTGGCCTGCTGAGAGGTTTGTGGAAACAGGTAAAAGGCTTGTAAAAGATACTGATTGCAGGATAGTTGTTACTGGCAGTAAGGCTGAAAGAGGTCTCTGCGAATATATTGCCTCGCAGATCAATGGCGCAGTTTCTATTGCGGGCAAAACCAGTTTGAGAGAAACTGCAGCTATTATTGAAAGGATGAGTCTCTTTATAACCAATGATACAGGACCTATGCATATGGCCTTTGCCCTTGGCATACCAACGGTAGCACTTTTTTGTCCTACAGATCCAGAACTCTGTGGACCTTATAATTTTAAGGATGCAGTTATAATAAAGAAGCCCATTATATGTAAACCCTGTACAGGCAAGGCTTGCTTGATCCCGGTTTGTATGGAACAGATAACAGTGGAGGAGGTGATTACTGCTACTAAAAGGTTGATAAGGGATGAAGGTGGAAAAGATTAGGTTGGATAAAATACTTAAGTGGATAGACCTCAATCGGTTGATATTTATCCTTATTGCAGTTATGGCACTGTCACTGCCTTTTTCCGAATCCATTAAGAGTATAAGTGTGGTGCTTGCGTTGATAGTCTTTCTTATTCAGTTATACAAAGGTGATTTCTTACTTAAACCCTCAATGGTTCATTATGGATTCCTATCCTTTTTGCTCTCCTCTATCTTGAGCAGTTTCTTTGCAACTGATTTATCTAAGAGCCTTTCGGGTTCTAAGGATATTTTATTTTTTACGGTTCCATTCTTTGTAGCCAGTAGCATAAATAAGGAGAGTCAGATAAGGACAATCCTGTGGTGTCTTTTTATTTCCGCTACAGTTTCTGCCCTTATAGGCATATTTCATTCCTTTGAATCAGGCAGACCTCTTGAGATCCATGCCCTTGGAAACCAGAACTATACAGCCATGTTTTTTATGATAATATTAAGTTCAATGATAAGCCTGGTACTTTATTCCGATAAGGAGACCCCTTTTAAGAAAACTATCTTAATATTTCTTTCCACTATAATCCTGCTGGCATCTGCCATGACATTGATGAGGGCATCCTTCCTGGGACTCTTTGTTTTTCTCGCATTGTTAAGCCTGAGAAGACCCTCAAGACCATTTTTTGCTATTATCTTAGGTTTTATATTATTGACCCTGCTATCATTATATCTTGACAGGGCAATGTGGCAAAAGTTGTTTTCATTTAAATCAATGATAAGCAGACTTGATATATGGGAAGAAGCAATCAGATTGTTTAAAGAAAATCCTGTTACTGGTGTAGGATTAAATCACTTTGAGTTTAGATTTCCAGCAGACCACCCTGTTGAACCCGGCAACACAGTTTATGATGCCCACAGCCTTTATTTACAGGTGGCTTCTCAGATGGGACTGATAGGACTAATCTCACTTGCTATTATGTTTGCTGGTTTCATAAAGACCTTCAGGGGCTTTGGAGACCTATCAGGTTTTGGCAAGGCCATGGGATACGGCTCTATCGGTGCTTTTCTTGTAATTTCGGTCACCGGTCTTTTTGACACAACCCTTCATCACGAGCACGCCATGGCCTTTACAATGATTACGGGGTTGATGTTTGGATATTTCAGAGGTCGGAAAAGAGAGAATGGCATATAAGATATTACTGTCAACAACTGTAGAGAAGTTCTTACCATTTGGAAGGGCGCTTCGGGACATTGGATATGATGTCTTTGTTTTTGATGCAACAATAAGAAATCCCATTGATAGATATATCTTCAGACCAGTTAATAAGATGCTCTGGAATCTTAGATTAATGGATAAAGGCAGATCTATAGGGATGGAATCCCCATATTGTAATAAGAATTTTAGAACTGAATCTGTATTGAAGGCAGTGGAGTTATTTAAGCCAGACTGTGTCATCTTCGAGATAGGTTTCAAGCCGTCCTACGAAGGTCTTTTAAGACTGCGCAGAAAGGTGGATAAGATTGCTGGTTGGTGGACAATGACCTCAAGATGGATCAATATAGAGGCAAGGGAGGCAGAATTATATGATGCCTTCTTTTTCTTCAGTGAAGAGTTTGTCCATACGGCCAGGGATATGGGCTTTGATGCCCATTATCTTCCCCATGCTGTGAATGATTATGTATTCAAAAGGGTTGATCTGACAAAGACAGACATGGACTTGCTGTCCTGTGATCTTGTCTTTGTTGGTGCCTGGCAGAGACCGAGGCAGAGGGTTATTAATGCCATTGCATCAGAAAATATAGATATGCGAATTTACGGTCAAAAATGGATGAAGCGATGTTTATTTAACCCTTCGATCTTGAGGGCGATTAAAGGGAGGTGGTTATTCGGGGAGAAACTTATTAAACAGTATAGGGCAGCAAGGATAGTCCTTAATATCAATAGCTGGTTCTTTGAAAGGTGGCACGGAGTTAATCAGCGGGTCTTTGATGTGCCTGCCTGTGAGGCCTTTCTTCTTACGGACTATGTCAGGGAGATAGAGAGTTTTTTCAAACCTGGCATCGAGATAGAAACCTATTCAACAGTGGAAGAACTGATTGATAAGATATATTTTTACCTGAAACATGATGGTGCGAGAGCGAGGATTGCAAGGAAAAGTTATGAGAGGGCACAGAAACTTCCCACATGGAGGGATAGGGCACGGGAGATGGTTAAGGCGCTCGGGATCCCTCCGACTTAATCAGGATGAGATTATTTGATATTACAGTCTTAGCTGAAAGGCTTGGCATCAAGGTTAATGAATTCGATCGTCTCTTGAAAAGGGCCAGGGGAAATAACGCAAAAAGGATATTGGCAGTATGGAACCGGGGTCTTGGGGATATCCCCCTTGGCCTTTGTGCACTCGTTAGTAGGGTAAGGACCTTTCTTCCCGATGGAGAGATTACATTCCTGACAAGACTTGATCTCCTTGAGGCATTTTCACTCCTTGAAGGGGTTAGGGTTATAGGTATTCCGTGGTGGGAAAGGGGTGTGGCAATAGATCTAAAGGAGACGTTAAAAAAACTTTATATACCTGAAGGTGTCTATGACATTATCCTTGACAGGATAAATCCAACGAAGTGGTTACAATGGCAGATAGGTCATTTTATTCCAAGGCTTTCATGGAAATCTGAAAACGATGATCTCTATAAAAGGTTTGGTATGGATGATTCGGTCTTCTACATTGGCGTTCATCTTAGCACTGAAACCCAGCAATTCTATGGCTACAGGAAGGACTGGCCTGTCGAGAACTGGCGGAAGCTCTTTGAATGGCTCTCTAAATCAGATATAAGGATAATATTATTCGGCCTTAATAAAACAGAGTCTTTCAATCTGCCTTCAATTATAGACCTTAGGGGAGAGACGACCCTCCTTGAGATGCTCTCTATAATAAAAAATTGCTGTAAAGTACTCATAGCCCCCGATGGCGGTGTGCTGTCTCTCACCTATTACCTCGATGTATATTTCCCGATAACCGTTATCTCTCTTTGGTCGGATCCAAATCAGGGGGTATTAAAGCAGTCAGTGCCTTCTCCAAATCCAGGACTTTTACATATCCCCCTTATCGGAAAAGACAGGGATGTAACAAAGATAAGTGTTGAGGAGGTTTTAGATCACTTGAAATTTTAAATAGTGCGATAAAATATTTTTATTGACAAATATATTCTCTAAGTGGTATAAAATTCAATCCCAAAATACTTCACAAAGGGGGGTAAACTATGAAATTAGGTGTTTTCCTGAGCGATTTCAAGTCTTCTCTCGAGATCCTGGACAGGTTAAAGGCTGAGAAACTCGGCATCATATTCGTTGGAAGCGGGATCTATCATGCAACGGTTAAAGAAAACGGAAAGTCTTCTTCTGTTCTTGAAAAGAACGCAACATTTTATGCCCTGACAGAAGATCTCGAAAGCAGGGGATTCACTTCAGGCAATCTCGACAGCCGTGTCAAACCAGTGACCTATAGCGATGTGGTGGATCTGATCTTTAATGATTATGAAAAAATAATATGGATATAGAAAGGAGGTAATAATGGGTAAATTGACTATCGGGTGTTTCGCTTCCCTTGTAGGGTCTTTATCGCTTGACTTTGCTGTTAAGCTTGCGGAGGCAGCAGTTAAGAAGGGACACGATGTAGACTTCTGGGTTTCAGGAAACGCAACAATGCTCTCAAAGAAAGGGCAAAAGGCGTTTAAGGACTATTCCCACCTTGCAAAGACACTTCAGGAACTTTTTGCAACAGGAAAGTTCCAGGCAACAGCCTGTGAGGCCTGTGCAGAGGCGAGGGGTTATCACAAGGAAGACACGATGGAAGGCTGGAAAAGACATAGTATGGATTGGTACCTTGCAAGCTGTTTTAAGGCTGACAGGGTGCTTCATATAGGAGGTGATTAATATGGCCACAAAAAAACTTGGTTTTATCGTTAAATCTCTTCCTTATAAGACAGAGGCCTCAAGGCTTGCTATGACCCATGCCATAGCAAGTCAGACTGTTGAGATATACCTTGAGGATGGGGATAATGTTGAACCCGTTGTATGTTTTATCGGTGATGGTGTACTTAACTGTCTTAGACAGCAACAGGCAATGAAACATTACGGTGTTACGAGCCTTGAACAGCATATCAAAAATGGCCTTCTGCTGGATATGAAGATCATGATCTGCAAGGAGGACATTGAAAGATTAGGACTGAAAGAGGATGCCCTTATCCTTGACGCAGAAGACATAGGTGGAGAGACAAAGGCAGAGATCGTTCCCTACAGCGAGATTCAAGGGGTGATGGAATCGGTTGATCACCTTTTGTTCTGTTAAAAAATAAAGCCTAAAGGAGGGATCAGAAATTATGGCATTAAAAGATCAAACACCAACTGAAACAATCGATGTACTTGGAAGGGTATGCCCTTATCCGCTTGTTCTGACAAAGAAGGCCCTTGAGAAGTTACCAAGCGGCGGTATCCTTAAGATCCTATGTGATGCCCCTGCCTCAGCAGAGGACTCTATACCGAGATACTGTGAGAAACAGGGATATGGCTTTGAGGCAGTAAAGCTGGAAGACAAGGGATACTGGGAATTGTATATCCAGAAGAAGTAGAAAGCTAAAAAGCATTAGCGAACTGGTTTTTGAATGTAAAAAGGAGGGGAATCCCCTCCTTTTTACATCTCTGTGATAGTTATTGCAGAGGTAGGGCAAACACCTAAGCAGCTCTCGCAAAAGACGCATTCCGATGTCTGATAAGGGTCTGATTTTCCATTACTCATCTGGAAAACCCCCTGAGGACAGACATTGACACATTCTTCGCAGCCTTCACATTTTGCTGCATCAACAGTTACCATGTACACCTTAAGACCACCTCCTTAGGATTTTTCTAATTTTAAAAGAAAAGGGCTTAAAAAATCAATCAGACAGGGTGCTGATGAAATTACTCAGAATATCTTTATTCTCTTGAGATATCTCATCAAAAGCTACGCCGATGTCATAAACGGCTGATGATTCGGACGGAACCCTTGAACAGGATGCTATACGCCCGATACATTTGAAGGTTTTATCAGTAAGATAAAGCTCTACAGGGAATCTTTTGCCCACATCGAAGGGCTGGGTTGTTTCTATAAGCATTCCTGAAAGGCTTATCTTTTTGACCCTGTAATTGTAAGGGTAATCAAGGCTTGCAGTCTCAGGAGATTTAACCTGAAATCGCACCCCTGAGAGTCTTTTCTCACCTTCTATCCTGTGAGTTTCAATAAACCTTATAAGCTCTGACATCTTTTCCGAGAGCACATCAACAAATTCTAAGCCTGCTGTATAAACAGGGGCTGATTCCCCCGTCTCAGTCAGCATGCTACCTGTTATCATGGACCACACAACCCTGCCCTTTATAGTGATCTCTTTCCCTTCGTAAGAAAGATTGAGTGTGTATTCCCTGTTAGGTTCGATTCTTCTACTACACCGTATAGCAATCCCATTAAGGCTAATATTGACAATCTCTATATCCGAGATGAAGATGATATTGCCTCTGACATTAAGATTATCTACCGTGTATCTCTTATGAGCCCTTCTTTCCTGCATATTTTAAAATTTACCATAAATCATGATAAAAGTGTTAGCAAATTCCACGAGTTTGCTATAATGTTTATATGAAAGAGGTGCCAGAGGACATCAGGAAGGAGATCGAAAGGCTCGTTAAGGAGGTCAACTACCACAATTATCGATACTATGTCCTTGACTCCCCTGTTATCTCTGATGAGGAATATGACAGACTCTTCAGGAGGCTTAAAGAACTCGAAGAGAGGTATAACTATGTTCTTCCAGATTCACCAACCCAGCGAATAGGGGCACCACCTCTTGAAAAATTCGAAAAGGTTAGACACGCAGAACCAATGCTTTCTCTTGATAATGCCTTTTCCTATGAGGATCTGGTCAATTTTGACGGAAGGGTAAAGAGGCTTCTTAAGTCTGAAGGGGATATCGAATATACTGTCGAACCGAAGTATGACGGTCTCGCTATTGAGCTTACTTACAGGGATGGATTCCTTTACAAGGCCTCAACCAGGGGGGATGGTTATGAAGGGGAGGATGTAACGCAGAACGTAAGGACCATCAAAGCCGTTCCCCTCAGGATTGAAGGGGTCAAAACCATTCCAGAGGTCATAGATGTAAGGGGTGAGGTATACATGGATATTGAGGAGTTTGAGAAGCTGAACAGGGAAAGGGAACAAAAGGGAGAGTCCCTTTTTGCAAACCCAAGGAATGCTGCGGCTGGATCAGTTAGACAGCTTGATCCATCTATCACTGCATCGCGGCGGTTAAACCTTGCCTGTTATGGTGTCGGCTCCTTCAAGGGTATAGATTTTAAAAGCCAGATAGAATTCATTGACTGGCTTAAAGAGGCGAGATTCCCTGTCCCGGCAGTGGTCAGGCTTGCAAAGGGGATAAACAGGGTTATCGGGATTGTAAGGGAACTAGAAGAGAAGCGGAGACAATTCCCCTTTGAGACAGATGGAGCTGTCATAAAGGTGAATGATTTCAGGCTCCAGCGATTGCTTGGTGCAAAGACCAGGGAACCGAGATGGGCGATAGCCTATAAGTTCCCTGCCCATCAGGGTACCACCAGGATAAAGGATATCAGGGCAAGCGTTGGAAGGACAGGGGTCCTGACACCCTTTGCAGTTTTTGAGCCTGTAAGGATAGGCGGGGTCACTGTGTCTCGCTCAACCCTTCATAACTGGGACGAGATGGAGAGAAAGGATATTCGGATAGGTGACACCGTTGTTGTGGAAAGGGCAGGGGATGTGATACCCCATGTGGTAATGGTTGTGAAGGAGAAGAGGACAGGCAAGGAAAGACCCTTTGCCATTCCTGATAAATGTCCTGTATGTGGTTCAAAGGTTGTGAGGGAAGAGGGAGAGGTTGCTGTAAGATGCATTAACTTTAACTGTCCTGCCCAGGTTCAGGAAAGGATGATACATTTTGCATCCCGTGGTGCAATGGATATAGAGGGATTGGGGGAAAAGAATGTGGAATTACTACATGACAGGGGTCTTATAAAGAACTTTATCGATATTTACAGGCTTAAAAAAGAGGACCTACTTCAACTTCCGAGGTTTGCAGAAAAATCCGCTACCAACCTGATTAATGCAATCGAAAGGAGCAAGCAAGCAACCCTTGCCAGATTCCTCTATGCCCTGGGCATAATCCATGTTGGTGAGTTTGCTGCAAAACTCCTGGCCAAAAATTTCCGCAGCCTTAATGACCTTTATTATATTAAACCAGAAAAGATAATGCAGATCAGGCAGATGGGAGAAAAGATTGCTCGATCCATCTCTGACTTCTTTAATAATCCTGAAAACATAAAGGCATTGGAGACACTAAAGTCATTGGGTCTTAAGCTGACAAATCCTGATTTTGAAGGTACTAAGGCTGCCGGGAAATTGGATGGCCTTACCTTTGTTATAACCGGAACCCTTCCGAGACCCAGGAAGGAGATAGAGGAGTTGATCGAGAGAGAGGGGGGAAGGGTTTCTTCATCTGTATCTAAGGGGACTGATTACCTTATCGTTGGTGAAGAACCAGGGTCAAAATTGGAGAAGGCGAGATCCTTTGGGATCAGGACAATAAGTTATGAGGAATTCCTGGGGATAATTCAAAGGTCGGAGAAGTGATATTCACTATTCACCATTATTCTTTATCTGTTCAAGCCCTTTTATTGCCTCCTTATTTGAAGAATCTATATTAAGTGCCTTATCGAACTGCCTCTTTGCCCTCTTCCTCAGGCCTGCCTTCAGATATATATGGCCTAAACTTGCATAATGATCTGCATTGAAAGGGTCAAGCTTTATCGCCTCAAGGATGGCGGCCTCCGCATCCTTCAGTCTTCCAGGGATATTGCTGAGGGAATGAGAAAGAAAAGACCATGCCTTGATAGACCTGGGATCAAGCCTTGTTATCCATCGAAATACCTCTGCAGCACCCCAGTAGTTTCCCTTTCTGAATTCTTCAACTCCCCTTCTGAACTGCTCACTGAAATCATGTTGTTGTTCTTCCTGTCTTGGTTTGGCAACCCTCCTTAAGAATTCTGCCCTTTTATTTTCATCATTCAGTTCATCGTATGCCTTTGTGATTGCATCAAAGATATTAGTAAGCATCTCCTTGAGTTCCCTGTCTTTTGAATTAAATGCCCTATCAGGATGAAACTCCTTTGCAAGCCTGTAATAATTCCTCTTGATCTCTTCAGGGCTCGATTCCTCTGTTATCTGAAGGATATCTGCAGCACTCATCTCCTTTAACCTGAGATGAAATTCCTCTGCCTTTTTCTTTAACTGCCTTTCCTCCTCATTAAGGGGCTCCTCCTGTTCTGAATGGGATCCCTCGATCCTCTTTTTCCCTTTGCTGATAAGTTCCTTTATATCTATCCTGAGGCCGATGACCTCGTCTTCAGGCAATTCACCTTCAAGAAACTCATAATCAGCATCCCTCAATGGGAATATACTGTAAATGATCTCCCTTATCCGAAATTTGAGTCCTTCAAAGAGTTGTTTTGGCGTCAGAAAACCAAGTTCTACAAGGATCGCCCCTTGCTTTTTCCCTGTCTTTTTAAGAATCTCTACCGAAAGGTCATACTCGTCCTTTGTGATCATCCCTGCCTTAATGAGCATCTCCCCGAGCCTCTCGTCGTCAAGGCTTGAGGAGGCAAATATAACATCACCCTTTTTTATGTAAACACTTTTTGTAAAGGAAGATCCTTTTATTATGATCGTTCCTGTTGATCTCTGGTTATGTAGTTTTAAAAGTAGATTAGAAAAATCCAGGTCCTTAAGACTTCCCTTTTGAGGAATATCCAAGGCTTAATGATACCTCCTTACCTCAAATCTAAAAATATCTATCTTTTCATCCTCAGGTATCCCCGCCTTTAACCTGGCGATCCTGATCTGTTCCTCTACAGTATCAACCCCCTCAAGGTCAGGTAAAAGGAGACCTCTCCTGCCTCCAGATGCCACTATTATTCCGTATCTTTTGGGATCCAGTTCTGTTAAGTCTTTTACCTTTTCTGGAGGAGTAAGTATGTCAACAGAATATGTCAGGTCTTTTAGTTCTCTTTCCTGGACCGGGGGAAAACGAGGGTCCTCTGTTGCGGAACAGATGGCATTCCTTATGATCTCCTCAGCCACATTCTTACAGGAAGGCATGAATGTCCCTATGCATCCCCTGAGCTGTCCGTGTTTTTTTATTGAGACAAAGACCCCTGCCCTTTCCCTCATCTCTGGTGTTAACATCTCTGGAGGGGATATAACCTTGCGGTTTTTAACATACTCTTCGATGGCCTTTTTTGCCAGTTCTACTACAGGGTGCATTATCGATCCCTCGCTATGGCATAATCAGCAAGGCTTAAAAGGGCTTCCCTTTGTTGTGAAGGAGAAAATATCTTTAGTTCCCTTTTAGCCTCTGTCATATAGATCTGGGCAGTCCTGAGGGATTCTTCTATGACGCCATATTTCTCGAATAGATAAAGGACTCTCTCGAGTTTTTCAGCAGATCTATTCCCTGAACTTATTATATCCTTAATCTCCTCGACCTCTTTTCCTGATGCTGCTTTTAAAAGATAGATGAGGGGCAATGTTATTTTTCCTTCGTCGAGGTCCTTACCAAGGTTCTTTCCCAGTTCCTTTGCCTCTGCCATATAATCAAGTATATCATCTACCATCTGAAAGACAATGCCAGTTTTCATGCCAAACCTTCCAAGGGCGTCCTCAGCTTCCTCAGGACACCCACCCAGTATTGCCCCTATTCGACAGGCTGCAGAGATGAGAGCACCTGTTTTTGCCGAGACTATCTTCATGTATTCATCCTCTGTGATTTCAGGATCTGCTACTCGCTGCAATTGAAGCACCTCACCCTCTGTCATCATTGTTGTTGCCTCTGAAAGGACCTCCATGATCCTTTGATTCCTTTGTAATACCGCAATCCTGAGGGCGTTGGCGTAGAGAAAATCACCAACGAGTATGGCTATCTGATTTCCCCAGATCCTGTGGGAGGCGGGTTTCCCCCTCCTCATCTCTGCACCATCAACCACATCATCGTGAAGGAGGGATGCAGTATGAATAGCCTCAATTATGCTTGCTAAGGTGATCCTGTCCTTTTTCCTGTAGCCTGCAAGTTCTGCACTGAGTATCAAAAATAGAGGCCTCAACCTCTTGCCTCCGCTACTGAGGATATGTTCACCTATCAGTCTTATAGCTACACTGTCGCTTGAAAAGATCTCTCTCAGTTTATTTTCAACCCCGATGAGATCATCCCTATAGATTGAAAAGATCTCGGAAATACTCATTTTATATCCTTGATCTCCGATGGTTTATATATCCCCTTCTCGGTTATTATACCTGTTATATATCTTGCCGGTGTTACATCAAAGGCATAATTCTTTGCCGTCACACCATCAGGGGCAATCTGTACCATCCCTAACCTGGGATGCCCACTTTTATGAGTATCCAGGGTAGAGGCCTCTTCGGATATTATCTTCCCCCTTATATGAGTGACCTCTGAGGGGTCTCTTTCCTCGATAGGTATATCTTCCCCTGATGGTATTGATAGGTCTATGCTACTTAAGGGAGCTGCAACATAAAAGGGTATATTGTTTTCTTTTGCAAGTACCGAGAGGGAATATGTTCCTATCTTATTGGCCACATCGCCATTCCGCACAGTCCTGTCGGTTCCGACAATAACAATATCAATCTCTCCCCTTTTCATTATCGCTCCTGCCGCACTGTCCGGGATTAGAGTCACAGGTATCCCTGCCTGGAGCAGTTCCCAGGATGTAAGCCTTGCGCCCTGTAGCACGGGCCTTGTTTCATCCACATACACATGGATCTTTTTACCTTGCTCTGCAGCAACAAAGATTGCAGCCGTTGCAGTGCCATAACCGCCTGTTGCAAGGGCACCAGCATTACAATGGGTAAGGACCCTGTAACCATCCTTGATTAACTCTGCCCCAAACCTTCCGATAGTCTTATTGACCTCGATGTCCTCATCAAGTATCTTTTTTGCCTCAATGATTAGCATCTCCTTAAGTCTAAATATATCCTTATCCTTATTAGCAATGAGGTAGTTCCTTATCCTTTCGATAGCCCATCTTATATTCACTGCTGTTGGTCGGGTCTTCAGCATGGTTTCAAAGACGGGTTCAAGCCTTTTGAGCAGTTCATCAGGGTTTCTGGCCTCTATATCCTGGGCAGCAAGGGCCACACCCATTGCAGCAGCTATTCCTATGGCAGGGGCCCCCCTGATCCTCAAACCCTTAATGGCCTCGGCTACCATCCTGAAGTCAGTACATTCAATGTAACTGATATCAAAGGGCAATATGCTCTGATCAAGGATTATGACCTTACCATCTTTCCAATCAATCGCTTTAATCATTTTCAGAACTCAGATGACAAACTCCAGGGCTTACAGATTATAAACCAAACCCCTTTGTCTGTTCCCTGTTGTCTCTTGTATGTTGCCTGATAATATATCATACCTGAAATACCGTAGAAATTAACAGAAACCCCGTGAGACATATTATGACTATGATGGTGCCCCAGGATATATAATTATACCCCCTGGGGTTTGTGTATTCTCCCATCAGGTCCTTGTTATTCACAAGGAGAAGTGAATAAACCAGGACACTGGGCAAAAGAAGACCGTTTATGACTGATGACAGTACCATAAGGAAGACGAGGGGCATCTTAGGGATGAGTATTAGGGAAGAAGATATAAAGATGGTGAGTGTATAAATCCACATGAACTGAGGGGCCTCTTTAAAGGTCTTATTTATCCCTGCCTCCCATCCCATTGCCTCGCAGATATAATAGGCTGTTGTGAGCGGGACGATTATAGCCCCGAGCAATGAGGCATTTGCCAGGCTCACGGCAAATATCAGGGATGCATAATCTCCAGCAAGGGGTCTGAGGGCGATCGCTGCCTCATGTGCCTCATTAATATTTATACCATGCGGGTAAAGCAAGGTGCCACAGGTTACAATGATAAAGAAACTGACTATGTCTGTTATCAGGCAGCCTGTGATAACATCGAGCTTCGAAAACCTATAATCCTTTCTATCAATGCCCTTTTCACTTATGGACGACTGTAGATAGAACTGCATCCATGGGGTTATGGTGGTTCCAATGATGGCTATACTCAGCATTATGTATTCAGATTCCAACCTTATCTCAGGCAGTATTGTTGATATGAATACAGAGGACCAGTCTGGTTTTGCCATTAATCCTGATATAACATATCCGAAGTAGAGAAGACAGGCGATGAGGAGTATCCTCTCAACCGCCCTGTAACTCCCCTTTGTTACCAAAAACCAGATCATGATCGCTCCCAGTGGCACCATAATATACCTGCTGAGACCAATTATCTCCATGCTTGCTGCCCAGCCAGCAAAGTTTGCAACAGTAGTGCCAAGGTTTGCAATGAGAAGGCCGAGCATCATAAAAAAGGCAGTCTTAACGCCATAGTTTTCTCGGATTAGTGCAGAAAGCCCCTTTCCTGTTATTACCCCCATTCGAGCCACCATCTCCTGAATAACAACAAGGGCAATGGTTGTTGGGATGAGGGTCCAGAGTAAGGTATAACCGTATCTTGCTCCAGCTACAGAATAGGTGGTGATGCCACTGGCATCATTATCTATATTGGCCGTTATTATACCCGGGCCGATAATGGATATAAAGAGTATTACCTTTTTCCATCCGGACATCTTAGTTCCTGAAAGGGAAAGTTCTTTTAATTATATACGATCTCTATGTTAAAATAAAAAGATTCTCAATAGATTCAAAAAATTAAAGATAAGGCGAGGTACATGATGGCAAAGGTCTCGGTAAATATAGAAGAAGAGATGAAGGTCAGTTACCTCGATTACGCTATGAGCGTGATCATCGGGAGGGCCCTTCCAGAGGTCAGGGATGGGCTGAAACCTGTGCAGAGGCGAATCCTCTATGCAATGTTCAGGGAAGGTCTTTTGCCAGGCAGAAAGTATTCAAAGTGTGCAGGAGTCGTAGGGGAGGTCCTTAAAAAGTATCATCCCCACGGTGATACGGCTGTCTATGATGCCCTTGTGAGGCTTGCACAGGACTTTAATATGAGGTATCCCCTTGTGGACGGACAGGGGAATTTCGGCTCTATTGATGGAGACCCCCCTGCTGCTTATAGATACACAGAGGCAAGACTTGCAAAGATAGCAGAGGAACTCCTCACTGACATAGATAAAGAGACAGTAGATTTTATCCCGAATTTTGATGAGACAACGGAGGAACCAAAGGTCCTTCCTTCAAGGATACCCAATCTTCTTATTAATGGCTCTTCAGGCATTGCGGTTGGAATGGCAACAAATATCCCTCCTCATAATCTTGGCGAGATTATTGATGGACTCGTCTTTTTACTTGAAAATCCTGATGCTACTGTTGATGATCTGATGAGGTTCATTAAGGGACCTGACTTTCCAACAGGAGGTGTTATTCATGGCACAACCGGCATAAGGGAGGCCTATGAACATGGCAGAGGACTGATAAGGATAAGGGCAAGGGCAAGGGTAGAAAAGGAATACAGGGGTGGTGAGAATATAATAATCTCTGAGCTTCCCTATCAGGTGAATAAGGCGAGGCTTATCGAAAAGATAGCGGAACTTGTAAGGGACAAGAAGATCGAAGGAATATCAGAGATCAGGGATGAATCAGACCGGGATGGAATAAGGATAGTACTTGAATTAAAAAGGGGAGAGATGGCAGAGGTTATCCTCAATAATCTTTATAAACATACGCAGATGGAATCGACCTTCGGGGTTATTATGCTTGCCCTCGTAGGAGGACAACCCCACGTCCTTAATCTAAAGAGATTGCTTGCCCATTTCCTCCACCATAGAAGGGATGTGGTGATCAGAAGGACGAGATTTGAGTTGAGGAAGGCAGAGGAAAGGGCCCATATCCTTGAGGGATTAAAGATTGCACTGGATCATCTTGATGAGATAATCTCCCTTATCAGGGCATCTAAGAGTCCAGAAGAGGCTAAGAGGGGATTAATGACGAGATTCCCTCTCACAGAGATTCAGGCTCAGGCAATCCTTGATATGAAACTCCAGAGATTGACAGGCCTTGAAAGGGAAAAGATCATAAGTGAATACAGGGATACACTTAAGGAGATAGAGCGTTTGAAGGCTATACTTGGCAGCGAAGCCCTTGTCTCAAAGATAATTAAGGATGAACTCATCGATATCAGATCAAGATATGCAGATGAAAGAAGGACTGAGATTACAGAGGAGACAAAGGAGATAACCATTGAGGACCTCATTACAGAAGAGGACATGGTGATAACCTTATCGCATCAGGGATATATAAAAAGGAATCCCCTGAGTGCATACAGGAGTCAGAGAAGGGGTGGGAAGGGACTGACAGGCATGGAGACAAAGGAAGAAGATTATGTGGAACAACTCTTTATAGGCTCTACCCATGATTACATGCTCTTCTTCTCCAACCTTGGTAGGCTCTACTGGCTGAAGACTTATCAGATCCCTGAGGCAGGAAGGGCCGCAAAGGGTAAGGCCCTTATAAACCTCCTAACATTATCGGAAGGTGAGAGGATCACAACCGCCCTTCCCATAAGGGATTTTAAGGAAGGTTATCTTGTAATGTTTACGAAAAAAGGAATGGTTAAAAAAACCCTTCTTGAGGAGTATAGTAACCCGAGGGGAAAGGGAATAATCGCTATATCCCTTGATGAGGGAGACGAGCTTATCGCTGTGAGAAAGACGAATGGTCAGAATGACTTCATCATCGGCACAAAAGAGGGGCTTTCTATAAGGTTTAATGAGGAGGATGTGAGGCCAATGGGAAGGACAGCAAGAGGGGTCATAGGGATAAGGTTACAGGAGGGTGATGAGGTTGTGTCAGCAGAGGTCATTGAGACCAATACAACCTTACTGACCGTAACCGAAAAAGGGCTTGGTAAAAGGACAGCCCTGAATGAGTACCCTGTGCAGGGAAGGGGTGGCAAGGGGGTTATATCTATTAAGGTTACACCAAAGGGTGGAAAGGCAGTTGGTCTTATTCAGGTGCGGGATGAGGACGAGGTGGTTATGATAACTAATAGTGGTAAACTGATAAGGACTATAGCAGGGAATATCTCTATTCATGGAAGGAATACCCAGGGAGTAAAGCTGATGGATGTTGAGCCTGAGGACAGGGTTGTCAGTATAGGCAGGGTTGCTGAAAGAGATTGAATGAATGGATGAAGGTCTTAATCTTGACAAAGGACAGGGGACTTAAAGATGAGGTGGAGGGAAAACTGCCAAAGGGTTTCAGGCTTTCTGCAAAACAGGGAGGTAAGGGGGACATAATACTTGTCGATATTGATACCATCTTAAATATTAGAGACTTCACAGGGGATAGCTTTACAGTTGCAGTAACAAAACAGGACAGAACTGAGTTGGTAATGGAGGCAACCGCCTCTGGTGCATACGAGGTCATACAGAGACCAATAAAGAAAGATGTCCTATCCAGGATCCTTGAGGAGATAGCCTTTCTGAAGGAAGAGTTGCTACACACCATCCCTATCAGTCCTCTTCCTCCAACCCCAACCTGCGCCATAGTTGGAAGTTCAGAGGTTGTTATAGACCTGTGTAAGAAGATAGCAAGGCTTGCCCAGAGCGAGGTTCCAGTTCTCATCACTGGAGAAACAGGTACAGGAAAGGAACTTATTGCCGAGGCAATTGCTCAATTGTCTGCAAGGTTTGGAAGGCCCTTTGTTGTTGTCAACTGTGCTGCTGTGCCTGAGAGCCTTCTTGAATCAGAACTCTTTGGTTATGAGAAGGGTGCCTTTACAGGCGCAGGGGCTCCAAAGGAGGGCATACTTAAGATTGCCCATGAGGGCTGCGTTTTCTTTGATGAAGTTGGGGAATTACCCCTTTCAATTCAGGGAAAGCTCCTCAGATTCCTGCAGACCCAGACCTTTTATCCTGTTGGTGGCACTAAGGAGATACAGGTTGATGTGAGGATACTATCGGCAACGAACAAGGACCTTGCCCTGATGGTGAGGGAGGGAAAATTCAGGGAGGACCTTTACCACAGACTGAGGGTGGCTACCATTAATGCTCCTTCTCTCAGGGAGAGAAAGGGCGATATCCCTTTGCTGGTCAATTTTTTTGTACACAGATACAGGAATGTGACCTTCAGGCCTGTTAAAGGGTTTACGAAGGCATTCCTTGAAAGACTTATTTCTTATGATTGGCCTGGAAATATAAGGGAACTCGAAAATACCATACGATCAGCAATTGCCCTCAGAAAGACGGATTATCTTACAACCTTTGAACTGAAGGAACTGGGAAGCCCTTCTTTATATACACGAAGGATTCCATTTGTTGAATCCCTTGCCTCTGTTATAAATCCTGTGCTTAAAGAGGCTATCGAGAGGGGAGAAGAAGAGATCTACCAGAAGTTACACGATACCTTTGATAGGGTAATATTTAACTACACGCTGTCCCTGACAGGGGAAAATCAATCTGAAGCTGCTCGAAAACTTGGTATAAGCCGACTGACCCTGAGAAAAAAATTAAGGCTTGGCCTGTCCAGGTAAATGTTATGGGCGTGTTGTTTTTTTAAGGTCTTACTGTATCCCCTCACTCAGCAGTTTATCAATATCAAGGAGGATGATGAGTCTGTCTTTTAGCTTTCCTATCCCCATTATGTATTCAGAACCAGTCCCTCCTGTTATGGGTGGTGGAGGCTCTATGGTATCAGATGAGATCCTCAGGACCTCTGAGACAGAGTCCACAATAAGCCCTACCGTCGATTCTGAATCAACAACGATTATCCTCGATTGGAAATCGATCTCCTTCATGGAAAGCCCGAATTTCTTTCTTAGATTCACCACGGGAATTACCTTCCCCCTGAGATTTATAACCCCCTCAACAGAAAATGGAGATTTTGGCATCGCTGTTATCTCCGTCATCCTGTTGATCTCCTGGACCTTGAGTATGTCAATACCGTACTCCTCATCCCCGAGTTTAAAGGTAACCAATTGTAGTATGTCAGGTAATGTTTCTGTTGTCATGACACCTCCTGCATTATAAAGGCTCTGATTATATAATCGGTTAAAAGAAGAAAAAACTTTAGTTTAATCCTTAACAGTATGGGGATGAAGGTTTCTGCAGTTTTCAGAAGGGGCAAGACATCTCTCATCACCAATCCTGTAATGGAATAGGCCTTTGCCTTTTCCAAGCTCCCTGTCACAGGCCACTATACAGGCCCCGCAGTTGACACAGGATATATCCTTTTTATTCTTCCTCGGAAGGACCTTCATGAAGCAGGCCCTTTCGCACCCCTTGCAGTCTGTGCATTCAGATATACTAGATACATCCATCTTTAGCCTTAGAGAGATGGGACTGATCCAGCCAAAGAGCATCTGCATCAGGCCAGCAGCACAGACATATCTACAAAAAAGATGCCTTACAAAGATAGAGGTAATGAGCATGTATATAGATACACCGATTATCCCTGCCTTTACGCCGAAGCTCAGATCGCCATTGATTATCTGATGCCAGATGGTCTCAGGCGCTATAAAATAGCCTGTTAAGGCTATGCCTGCTATTGGCGGAAGCACTATAAAACTGATAACAGCAACTATCCCATAAAGCAGTCTGTTGGTTTTCTTGACCTCAGGGTCATTTGGCTTCCTTCTGTAGAGGCTTCTCCTGCCAAGGAGTTGAAGGGATAGAAAGTCTACAAACTCAAACATCGCTCCTTCAGGACAGAGCCATCCACAGAAAAATCTTCCTGCAAAGATACCGAGCAGGGGAAATATCGAAAGGATCAAAAGCCAGGGAAGGATTGCCTTAAAGAGGATTATAAGGGTAATCTCACCGGCTCCTGAAAGGGAATGATCTGCTATGAGTTCCTTTATACCAAGGCTCCATACATAGCCAAAGACTATGAGTTCCTTCGAGGCTGAATCATATCTAAGGATGTTGAGTGCTGGGGCAAGGAAGAGGAGAAGGGCAAAGGCAATCTGCGTTAATCTCCTGGTGATATGAAGGTTATGGTATCTATTAACTGCTGTCCTGTCCATGCTTCATGGTATCATCTGAAGACTAACAGGACAATGAGATAGATCATAAATCATAATTCTTTCAATCTCTCTGTCTGATAATGGGTAATAAGGGCATCGATGATCTCATCAAGGGAACCTTCAAGCACCTGTTCAAGCTTATGAAGGGTCAGGCCTATCCTGTGGTCAGTAACCCTGTTCTGAGGGAAATTGTATGTTCTTATCCTTTCGCTTCTATCACCAGTGCCCACCTGAGACTTTCTCTCCATCGCCCTTTCCCTCTCCTGCCTCTCCATCTCTATCTCATAAAGCCTTGACCTCAGGACCTTTAGTGCCTTTTCTTTATTCTTGATCTGAGACCTTTCATCCTGGCACTGAACAATAATACCTGTCGGGATATGAACGATCCTTACAGCAGAATATGTGGTATTAACACCCTGCCCCCCTGGACCTGAGGAACAGAATGTATCTATCCTTAAGTCCTTTTCTTCTATCTTTATATCCACCTCTTCAGCCTCAGGCAGGACCGCCACGGTTGCCGCTGAGGTATGGATCCTTCCAGAGGCCTCTGTTACAGGTACCCTCTGAACGCGATGAACACCACTTTCAAACTTCAGCCTGCTATAGGCACCCTTACCCTCAATTGAGGCTATTATCTCCTTTAAACCACCAAGGCCAGTTGGGTTTGAATCAATGACCTCAACCTTCCATCTCTTTGATTCAGCATATTTTGAGTACATCCTGAATAAATCCGCTGCAAATAATGCAGCCTCCTCACCACCTGTGCCTGCCCTGATCTCGAGTATAACGCTTCTTTCATCCCTGGGGTCCTTTGGAAGCAGCATGATCTTCAGTTCCTTTTCAACAATGGACTTCCTCTCCTTGAGCTGGCTGAGTTCCTCCTGGGCAAGTTCTCTGAGATCCCCATCTCCACCCTTTAAGAGTTCTTCAGTCTCTTCAATGTCAGTAATTATCTTCTCGTACTCCTTTATCTTATCAACCAGGGGCTGAAGTTCTGCCTGCTCCTTTGAATATCTCTGTAGCAGGGACGGATTTGACAATATATCAGGCCTTGCCATGAGTTCTGTCAGTTCCTCATATTTTTCCTCAATATTCTTAAGCTTCTGAAGTATTTCCATCTTCTAAGTTTAAAACCTCTTTGAGAGCTATTATGGCTACCTCTATCTGCATATCATCCGGCTCTCTCGTTGTTAACCCCTGAAGCATAAGGCCTGGCAGGCTGAGGAGATACATAAATGGGTTGTTCTTCATCCGGGCAGTTAACCTGAGTATCTCATAGGACAGTCCGGCAATTAGAGGTATAAGCACCAGCCTCGAGAGAAACTTCCATGAAAACGGCCAGGACTGGGGTATAAGGGAAAAGACGATTATGCTTGTAACCATAACTATCAGGAGAAAGCTCGTGCCACACCTTGGATGTCGGGGGCTAAAGGGTCTCACATTATCAATATTGAGATCCTTTCCTGATTCATAGGCATGGATCACCTTATGCTCTGCGCCATGATATTCAAAGATCCTCCTCATCTCCTTCCAGAGTCCAATGGATGCCACATAGATCAAAAAGATGACAACCCTTATAATGCCGTCAATTAGATTAAAGAAAAGGGAGTTGCTGGATACGGAATGGATGAGGCTGCCAACAGCCTTTGTAATGTAAAGGGGTAAAAATATAAACAGGGCCACTGCCAGGAAAAAGGCTATACCGATAGTGATAACTATTGAAAATGAACTGAGAGGGCCCTGGTTGTCTTCATTATATGCCTTTTTTGCTGAAAATTCTAATGCCCTCATCCCTATAACAAGGGCCTGATAAAGGGCTACAATCCCTCTTAAAAGGGGGAGTTTCAGGAAAGAGGGGAGTCCCCTGATCTCCTCTCGCTTCAGATGTATCTCTCCCTTTTCATCGCGCACAGCTACTGTCCAGCCTCTCTGTGCCTTCATCATCACACCCTCTATCACTGCCTGTCCACCTATGTTTTTCAACCGGACTCCTTTCAGATAAATCAAAAAAAAGCCGTTAGCCGACCCTCGGCCAACGACTTATCCATATAAAGTAAATCTATTTCTTAGCGTATTTCTTCTTGAACTTCTGCACCCTTCCTTCTGCATCAACAATCTTCTGTTTTCCAGTAAAAAAGGGATGACACTTTGAACAAATGTCAACATGGATTACAGGCTTTGTTGACCTTGTAACAAAGCTCTCACCACAGGCACAGATAATCTTTGCCTCTTTATAATCGGGATGAATTCCTTCCTTCAATTTATCCTCCTTTTTATTTAATTTTAATATAGTTCACCTGATTTTGGCAAGACGCCGGCATTCCTCAAAAATAATCTCTTCGAAAAGGGGTTGTTTCCTCAGGGAATTCACAGGGGAATTCTAACGAATTCCCCTATGCGGTAGGATTGACAAAAAGGATAACCATAAAACTATTAAAAAACAATTGAGAGCGTCCTTAAAATGGGCCTGAGATAGACCCATGCATTAAACCCGCAAAGAATAATGGTTAAAGCAAGGATAAACTCAAAGTCTTACTGCTATACCTCTCGACCTTAGATACTCCTTTGCCTGTCTTATAGTATATTCCCTGTAATGGAATATGGATGCCGCAAGCACCGCATCAGCCTTACCAATAACTATGCCTTCGTATAGATGTTCAAGATTTCCGGCACCACCTGATGCAATCACAGGGATCCTCACTGCCTCTGAGACTGCCCTGGTGAGTTCAAGGTCATAGCCATCCTTTGTACCGTCCCTGTCCATGCTCGTAAGCAGGATCTCCCCTGCACCGAGTTCCTCCATATATCTTGCCCATTCAACTGCATTTATTCCCTTTGGTCTTCTCCCTCCATGGGTGTAGACCTCCCATATAGGTGAAA
>JBBIPQ010000004.1:0-41616 GCA_037442785.1 Nitrospirota bacterium | reverse complement strand
TGCCATGCTATCTCTCAATACCATCGCATTCCTCTTTATTTAAGTTAAATGCCCTTACAGCCTTCAGGGCGCCTTTTACGATATCTGTGTTGTTAAAATATCATAATATTTCAGGATAGTCAACCTCTAACCCGCTGCTTAAGCAGCTATACTCCCTTATCTTTTCTGCTATCTTCTCCCACTCCATTTATACCTCCCTGGCTTTTAGCCATTAGGTATATGGTCAGTTACTGACGATTTACTGACGGTTAAAGCATTTCAAAACGCATGAATCATTTAAATTTAAAAGAAAGCCATGGCGGAGAGGGTGGGATTTGAACCCACGGTGGGGCTTTTAGACCCCACACGCGATTTCCAGTCGCGCCCGTTCAACCACTCCGGCACCTCTCCAGGATTTTATAATTTATATGATAGACCTCTGATTTGTCAAAAAAGGAAGTTAGCTGAAAAACTGACCAATATACCTTAAGGCCAGAAAGAGGATAACCAGACAAAGCATGATCTTTATGGATCTCTGCGGAACAAATCTCTGGGTCCTTGCGCCTAAATACATACCGAAGAAGCCACCAATCCCAAAGAGTATCCCAAGGGACCAGTCAGGCATTGCAGATACCCCATTGGTCAGAGGGACGAATGTAAAGAATACTGCACCTGCAATAGATGTCATAAAGGTCCCCATTAAGGCAGCCCCTGCTATTGTGTAGACAGGCAAGTGAAAGACAGCCACACAGAATGGAGCAATTATAGCACCGCCACCTATGCCATAGGCACCTCCTATTATACCCACGACAAGGGCAAGAAAAAACATGCTCATCGTTGGGAAAGAAAATCTCTCACCCCAGAATTCGTATTCCACCTTCTTTAATGAAAAAGCCACTGTCCTGACAGTGGCCTCCTCTGATAAACCCTTTTTCTCCCTGATTCTATCATCAAGGGTCTTAAGGGTTGATGATCTTGACTTGCCCAGGATCTCTTTTAAGAGTCTGATACCAATATAAAGCAAAACAAGGCCAACAAAGAGTTTAAATGACCTCGGGTCCGGTAAATACAAGACCCTGAGATAATATCCGATAAATACCCCTGGTAATGTGCCTGCAATAATAATCATTGAGAGGGGCCACGCCATACGCCCCTCTTTGATATATCGATAAACGCCACTTGGTATTGCAATGATATTGAATACATGATTAGTACTGCTCACTGAAGGAGCGGTATAATTCAGGACGCTCATCTGGAAGGGCAATAGGAGAAATGCCCCGGATACTCCTCCCATTGATGTAAAAAAGGATATAAACATGGCCACTAAGGGAGGGATAAAGATATTAGTCCTGACCCCGGATATAGAAAAGACAACATCAAAGGAATCCATGAAAAATTATACCACATCATCTTGTATAATATGTCATGCTAAAGATTCCGATTCAATACCCGTCTATATCTATTAGGTTCAAGACAATAGACATTATGGTATTATTGTCAATAATAGGGGTTCTTACCATAATAATCTATGTTGCCTCGGGCTGGAGATACGAGATCCAGCCAACCACAGATATAGATCTCCATGTTTCCTACATACCTCTTTACGCGGCAAATTCGGTCGTTCGGATATTTATTGCCTACATTCTTTCTCTATCCTTTTCTATATGGTATGGTTATACGGCAAATAGGAGCAAACTTTCCGAGAAGGTTATGATACCTTTGCTCGACATCCTCCAATCAATACCTGTCCTGTCCTTCCTCCCCGGCGTTGTCCTTGCGATGATTGCAATCTTCCATGACAGGAGGCTCGGCATAGAACTTGCGTCTATATTATTGATCTTTACAGGACAGGTCTGGAACATGGCCTTCAGCTATTATATCTCATTAAAGACCATCCCGAGGGAATTGATTGAGGTAACAAGGATATTCAGACATAGCAGATTTATAAGATTCTTAAAACTTGATCTTCCTTTCAGCGCAATCGGCCTTGTCTGGAACAGCATGATGTCAGTCTCAGGTGGGTGGTTCTTTCTTATGGCCTGTGAGATGTTCGTGCTTAAAGACAGGGATTTCAGACTCCCAGGGCTTGGCTCTTACATACAGACTGCTGCAAGTCATGGTGATATGATCTCTGTCCTTTATGGTCTGGGTGCTATGATCACTGTGATAATTGCCCTCGATATATTCTTCTGGAGACCTCTCATAGCCTGGTCTCAGAAATTCAGGTTTGACCCGATACAGGCAGAAGAGGAGAGGGAATCCTTTGTCCTCAATATCCTGAGAAGGTCCCTCCTCGTTAAGGTCATTTCAGAAGGTGTGGGCAAGATTATAAGATTAATTGAATCAAGGGCAAAAAGGGTCAGGACATCCCATTATCCTGGTTTTATCAATCCATTAAAGAAGGCTTTCAAACTTGTTTTTCTGGTCTCAGCAATAATTGCATTGTTATGGTCATTGATAAGGGCAATGATAATATTTTCAGCCATACCAGCAGAGGAGTATGTATCTGTAATTATCTCCTCCTTTTATTCTATCCTGAGAACGACTACTGCAATACTCCTGGCAACCCTCTGGACAGTCCCTGTCGGGGTTTATATTGGCATGAACCCAAAAGCATCCCGGATCCTGCAACCCCTTGTACAGATAGCCTCATCAATACCAGCAACAGCCATATTCCCTGTTATTTTGGTCATATTGATAAGATTAGGTGGTGGACTAACAATTGGCTCAATCTTTCTTATGCTCCTTGGCACCCAATGGTATATACTATTCAATGTTATTGCCGGAGCAAGTGCCATACCACAGGAACTCAAGGATGTTATAAAGATATTCAGGATTAAGGGATGGAAGAGATGGAAGACCCTGATCCTTCCAGGGATATTTCCCTATCTTGTAACAGGTCTGATCACTGCTACAGGAGGAGCCTGGAATGCAACGATCGTATCGGAATATGTCACCTTTGGAGGTGAGACAATTAAGACAAAAGGGTTGGGAAGTTTGATATTTGAGTCAACCGTTTCAGGAAATTTCCATGTCCTCCTCCTCAGCACTGTATCAATGGCGATCATAGTGGTCAGTATCAATAGACTCCTGTGGAAGAGGTTATTTGCCCTTGCAGAGGAGAAATATAGACTGGATTAGAATATGGCTGACGTGATCCTTGAGACAAAGGGTATTACAAAGTCCTATCCAATGAGTGGAGGAAAGGAGATCGCTGTCCTTGAGGATATCAATATCCAGATAAAGGACAACGAGTTCGTTTCTATACTTGGCCCTTCAGGGGCTGGAAAGTCAACCCTTCTCAGGATTATGGCGGGGCTGTCCCTTCCCTCATCAGGAGAGGTCTTTTATCACGGACTTCCTCTCAGAAAGACAATGCCAAAGATTGCGATGGTCTTCCAGAGTTTTGCCCTATTCCCATGGCTCACTGTACTTGAAAATGTAGAGATGGGTCTCAGGGCATCCAGTCTATCCGATCAGGAGATAAGAGATCGCTCCCTGAGGATGCTTGATCTCGTTGGTCTTGACGGCTTCGAGGATGCCTATCCAAGGGAACTTTCAGGAGGAATGAGGCAGAGGGTCGGGATCGCTCGTGCCCTCGTGGTTGAGCCCGAGGTCCTTTTCATGGATGAGCCATTCTCTGCCCTGGATGTCCTGACAGCAGACAACCTGAGAGGTGAGCTTGTCACCCTGTGGATGGAGAGAAAGATGCCCATAAAATCCATCATATTCGTAACCCATAATATTGAAGAGGCGGTCTTCATGTCAGACAGGGCAATCATATTAAGTCATAACCCTGGAAGGGTAAAGGCAGACGTCAGTATAGATCTTCCACACATGAGGGATAAAGGATCAAAGGACTTCCTTTATATACTGGACAGGATATATACAATACTCACAAAGCCAGCTGAGGAGATACCATTCCTCATGAAGAGGGAGAGGTACCAGTTCCTTCCCCATACAAAGGTTGGTGCAATATCAGGTCTCATCGAGCTTGTCTATGATAGGGATGGACGGGTTGATATCCCCACATTAGCATCTGAGCTCAGCATGGAGGTAGACGATATATTCCCCCTTATGGAGGCCTCTGTGTTTCTCGGTTTTGGAGAGATAAAAGAAGGAGACTTTATACTCATCAGAAAGGGAAAGGAGTTTGCTGAGGCAGATACTCTCATGAAGAAAGAGATATTCAGGGAAACAGCCCTGAATAATATTCAGCTAATTAAACAGATAACACAGGTCCTTCAGTCCACATCAAAGCACAGGATATCAGAGGACTTCTTCATAGAGATACTGGAGAACCATTTTACGACTGATGAGGCATGGAACCAGTTAGAAATAGCCATTGATTGGGGAAGGTATGCAGAACTCTTTGCCTATGACTATGACAGAGGAGAGCTGTATCTTGAACAATAAATAAGATTAAGATTTGACCTGATCCTCTAAAATCGGTTATATTTAAAAAAAATTTGATGAGGAGGTTTTGTCATGCCAGTGTATGAATATGAGTGTCTTTCCTGCGGAAAGATCCACGAGATCACCCAGAGGTTCGGTGACGATCCCCTCATTGAATGTCCGGACTGTAATGGTGCTGTCAGAAAGCTCATTTCCAGGACTTCCTTTGTGCTGAAAGGTAGCGGATGGTATAAGACAGATTATGCCTCTAATAATGGGAAAAAGACAGAGGGGAAAGATAAAGGAAATGGTTCAACAAACAAGAACGAAAGCACCACTTCTTCTCAGGATAAAACATCGTGAGAGGAATCCATGTCCACATCCCCTGTGCCCGTTTAGAAGACCATATCGACCTCCTGAGGAGGGAAGGTCTCTGTCCAGAGATATACTTCCCATCCTCATCCCTTGATACCCTGAGGGAAAGGGATATAATCTCTCTAAAGGAAAGTCTCAATCATTGCCCTTCCCTCTCAATCCATGCCCCTTTCATGGACCTATCACCTGGTGCTGTTGACTCAAAGGTAAGGGACGTTACCATAGCAAGATTTTCCAGCATCCTGGATATATCAGAGATACTGAGACCAGTCACGATCGTCTTTCATTCAGGATACGAGAAATGGAAGTATGCCCACAGGATAGATGTCTGGCTTGAAGGAAGCGTGAAGACATGGCCAACCCTCATTAAGAGGGCAGAGGCCCTCGGGACAAAGATCGCAATCGAGAATATCTTTGAGGATGAGCCATCAAACCTCCTTCAACTGATGGGGGAATTACATTCAGAGAATTTTGGTATATGCTTCGATACAGGCCATTTCAACCTTTTCAGCAAGCTACCTTTGACAGAATGGCTTGATATGCTCGGGACTTACATCTTCGAACTTCATCTTCATGACAATGACCGCTCCTTTGACTCCCATCTACCCATCGGTGAAGGAAACTTTGACTTTGATTCTCTTTTCAGGAAGCTCAAAGATAGAGAATGTATCTACACGATTGAATCACACACCCCTGAAAGGGTCAAGAGGAGTGTAGAGAGGTTGAGGGTCATAGCCAGTTGAGGCGATTCCTTAGGTTAAAGCCTCTCAGTCTTATATCCCTGTTTACCTTGTACTGAATCATAACCTTATGGGACTCTCCCATACCCTCTGGTAAGAGGAGTCCTTTTATCCTTGCTATATCAAAGGGATCAGGGGAATCACCGCACAACTCCCTTATTACCTCATCAATCCCAAGTGATACAAGATACGGGCCTTGCTCACAAAAACCGATGGTCTTTATTCCCAGGTCTTCCCCCCATTTTTTAAGGGAAGAAAAATTTATATGGGCAGTTATATCCTGGTCACCAATATCTTCAAAGGGGTTTTCTTCTATCCTGTGATTGTGATAACAGAGCAAGGTTCCTCTATTCCTTTCCTCACTGTAATAATCAGGGGCTGAATACCCATAATCTACAGTCATAATAAATCCTTCCTTTAGCCTGTTATTGACCTTAACCAGCCATTCCCTTATCCTGAGATTGACCTCTGTCCTGTAGCCTCGCGGTAGTTCAATATTGAACTCCTCCAGGTATTCTCTTACCTCAGGGGTGCAGTCCTTCTTTATCTCAATGAGATTGTCATCGTCATCGATAGATACAAAGACTTCCTTCAGATCCTCATCCATCACAATAAGTCTTACCGGGAATGAGTCAAGGAGTTCATTTGAGAATAGACAGCCCTCAAAATCATCCAGGTCATCAATATCACCCAGCCATCTGATCCTTCCTGAGAAATCAGAGAGTAATCTCTCCTGTCTTTCCTTAACTGAAGGATTCTTCTCTATTATGGTGTAAGTGAGTCTATTAAAGAAATCAGGCCAGAAGGTCTTCAGGTAATTGAGCAAATCCCTGGCAAGACAACCCTCCCCAGCCCCCATCTCAATCAGATGGAAGTTAGACTTTCCGATGATAATCCAGAACTCTACCATCTGCCTTCCTATCATTGCACCAAAGATCGAATGAAGGTGAGGGCATGTGTAGAAGTCTCCATCTCTTCCAATCACTGTTGATTGCCGGGAATAATAGCCCAGCCCTGGGTAATACAGGGCCATCTCCATAAATGCCTCAAAGTTAATAGGGCCTTCTGACCTGATCCTTTCTATGATCCTTTGTTTTAGAAGAGACACTACTTTATCTCGAGCATCCTGTCAAGGGCCTTTCTGGCTGGGATCCGGATATCCTCAGGAACCTTAATGATATGTTTCATCTCCTTTAATGACCGTAGAACACTATTCAATGTGGTCTTCTTCATATTTGGACAGATCATGTCTTTCCTTAGTGGATAAAATTCCTTATCAGGGTTTTCCTTCTCAAGTCTATGGATGATGCCTGTCTCGGTTCCGACTATAAACCTCTTTGCATCAGAGGATCTTGCAAACCTGAGCATACCCGATGTGCTTGTTACATGATCAGCCAGTTCAAGGACCTCTATCCTGCACTCGGGATGGGCCATCAAGAGAGCGTCAGGATACTCCTTTCTTGCCTTATAGACATCCTCCTTTGTAACCCTGTCATGGACATGGCAGAAGCCATCCCAGGATATGATCTTTTTACCTGTATTTTTTTGTGCCCAGGCAGAAAGGTTTCTATCGGGTATGCATATAACCCGATCCTCAGGAAGTGACTCGATGACCTTTACAACATTTGCTGAGGTACAGCATATATCGCTTTCTGCCTTAACATCAGCAGTAGTATTTACATAGGCAACCACTGGAACGCCAGGATACTGGGCCTTAATATCCATCAATGTAAAGTCATGGGGAAAGACAAAGGTTGGCTGAACCTCATATCCTGGAAAGGTCTTCCAGACCTTTCTTGGCTGTCCAACAGTAATCATGGCAGCCATTGGACAGGTGGCCTCTGGCTCTGGTAGAAGGACGATCTTATCAGGGGAAAGGATTGAGGCACTCTCTGCCATAAAATGAACCCCACAGAAAACTATGACATCACACTCGATTCCGGCTGCTGTCCTTGATAGCTCAAGGGAATCCCCAACAAAGTCAGCAATATCCTGGACCTCAGGCCTCTGATAGTTATGGGAAAGAATAATTGCCCGCCTCTCGGACTTCCATCTGAGTATGTCTTCAACAAGATTCTCTGTCATTATAACCTGGGATTTTTCTTATAAAAAGGGGAATTCGTGAACAGGATAGTCCCGTCCTCCATCACAACCCTGTATATGGGTGCGGGTTTTGGTGGTGTATTCTCAGAACCCTGAACTGATGAGGCATGATTTCCTCCTTTATAAAGGGACATAACCTTCTTAACATAATGTTTTGTCTCGGGTATGGGAGGCACATTCCCTGTCTTCTCAACCGTCTTCGGGCCCGCATTGTATGCAGCAAGGGCAAGGGTCAGGTCACCACCAAATTTGTCTATCAGGTATCTAAGGTATCTAGTACCTCCATCTATATTGTCCTCAGGATCAAAGGGATTTCTAACGCGGAGATCACTGGCAGTTGAGGGCATGAGTTGCATTAAACCCATGGCCCCTTTTTTAGAAACTGCATAGGGATTACCATTGGACTCAGCCTTAATAACCGCATGAACAAGGGATGGATCAAGGTTATACTTGCTTGCCTTTTCCAGGACTATGTTACTGACCCCTTTGTTGTCACCTCTGGCAACTTCCTCCTTATCAGGACTGGTGGACAGCATTGGGGTCCCCAAAAAATCCTTGATTTTTTGGGGTGTTCGCATTATCCTCTCTGCCCTCTTGTTCAGAGGAAAATCAGTGTAGTAGATGACTCCATTTTCATCTTCATATTTATAGATATCAGCCTCTGCAATAGCACCAAGCAGAGCTATTATCAACGCTATCCTCAAACCTAAAAGCATAAGAAATATTATCATTTAGGCTGTATTCTGTCAAGCAAACGGCATTCCTCCCTCAAAAATAATCTCTTCGAACAGTGAGCATTAGAGCAATGGAGCAGTAAATAAAGTGAGGAATAATTATCCCTTGTTAAAAATGCTGCACCACTGCTTTGCTGCTCCACTGCACTACTGCTCTTAGCTAAGCCCGTCTTCTTCATCTTCTCAAGCGGTTCTAAAATCGGTGAAGAGGGAGTGGGGGAATGCACCCTTGGAAGATATGGTTAGGGGTGAAGGAGATTGGAAGTTGTGTTATAATTCCATGTATGAATGAAAAGCTGTTCATGAAGGGAAATGAAGTGATCGCTGAGGCTGCTATTCAGGCAGGCTGCAGATTCTATGCGGGCTATCCCATCACTCCCCAGAATGAGATCCCTGAATACATGGCTATGAGGATGCCTGAGGTGGGTGGCATATTTATCCAGGCAGAAAGTGAGCTTGCTGCTATCAATATGGTGTATGGGGCATCTGCCTGTGGTGTGAGGGCAATGACTTCATCGAGCAGCCCTGGAATAAGCCTTAAACAGGAAGGTATATCTTACCTTGCTGGTGCTGAGTTGCCAGCAGTTATAGTGAATATGCAGCGGGGAGGTCCAGGCCTCGGGAACATATCAGGAAGTCAATCTGATTATTTTCAGGCCGTTAAGGGTGGAGGTCATGGTGATTACAGATTGATTGTTTTGGCCCCTTACAACCATCAGGAACTGTGGGAACTGACGATGCTTGCCTTTGATAAGGCTGATGAATACAGGACACCTGTCATGATCCTTTGCGATGGAATCATAGGCCAGATGATGGAGCCTTTTATTCCAGTCGATTACAAGATGCCTGACCTGCCATCGAAAGACTGGGCACTAACAGGATGCAAGGGACGGAAACCGAATGTTATAAAATCCCTCTATATGGGAGAAGGGGAACTGGAAAGGAGGAATTATATCCTCCAGGACAAGTACAGGAGGATAAGGGAAAGAGAGGTAATGTATTCAACATCTATGATTGATGATGCTGAATTGATTATTGTGGCCTTTGGTATTGCTGCCCGTATCTCATTGTCTACTGTAAAAAGGCTCAGAAGGGAAGGTAAAAAGGTCGGCCTCTTCAGGCCAGTAACCCTTTTCCCATTCCCTGAAAGGGAGATAGCGTCCCTATCAGGAGATGGCAGGATCTTTCTGACCGTTGAATTAAACGCAGGGCAGATGGTGGAGGATGTGAGACTCTCTGTAAATGGAAGATCAAGGGTTCATTTCTATGGCAGACCTGGCGGCGCCATAATGACACCCGAGGAGGTCATGGAGGAATCGAGACGTTTACTTAAGGAGATCTGATAATGGCTCCACCCTTAGAGCATGGCTCGTGGAAGATAGCCACAATAATGAGGATTCCTATAAGGGTTCACTTCTCCTGGCTTATTATATTCGGTCTAATAACCTGGTCCCTTTCAACATTTTACTTCCCAAAGGTAGCTCCTGAATTACCAAGACTTTCTTACTGGACTGGAAGTATCTTAGCCTCCCTTCTGTTATTTACCTCTGTTGCCCTTCATGAGATATCCCATTCCCTTGTTGCAAGGAGGTACAGGCTCACCATTCTGAGCATAACCCTCTTCATATTCGGTGGAGTGGCCAGCATGAAGGGTGAACCACCTGATCCAAAGGCAGAGTTCAGGATAGCTGTAGCAGGCCCCCTATCAAGCCTTGCCCTTTCTGTGGTCTTTTATCTCCTCTATGTCCTCTCCTCAGGTCAGATAATGAGGGCGATATTTGATTACCTATCCAGACTCAATCTCGTCCTTGGTATATTCAATCTCATCCCTGGATTCCCCATGGATGGTGGAAGGGTAGTGAGGGCCTTTTTATGGCAGAGGTCAAAGGACTTCTTTTATGCCACAAGAAGGGCTTCGATCCTTGGCCAGAGGATTGCAATATTCTTCATAATATTCGGTATCTTTTCACTCTTCTCAGGGTTTACCGGTGGTCTGTGGCTCATGCTTATCGGCTGGTTTCTCCACACAGCAGCACAGACGAGCTATCAACAGGCAAGCCTTGAGGAGACCCTCAAGGGTGTTAAGGTCAGGAACATAATGGTGAGGGATGTTGTTACCCTTTCACCTGATATGACCCTTGACAGAGCTGTCAATGATTTCTTTCTGAGGTATGGGTATGGTGGATTTCCTGTAGTAAGAGACGGTATCCACATAGGCTTTCTCACCTTAAAGGAGGTAAAGAATGTGCCAAGGGATGGATGGCAATATGTAAAGGTGTCAGAGGTCTTTTTACCCCATAATGAGAGGTGGGAGGTCTCTGAGGATGATGATGCATTAAAGGCCCTTGAGATAATGATCAGTGAGGACACTGGAAGGCTTGTGGTTCTAAAGAATGGAAGGATAGAGGGGCTTATAACTCGCAATGGGATAGCAAGATTCGTTCAGATCATGGGAAAGGCGAGCACAGGTAGTTAGGATGAATTCAATAGCACTCTGGATAACTGGACTGCCAGGAAGCGGAAAGAGCACCATCGCAGAGGGGATTAAAGAGAATCATCCAGATTTTATCATCTTGAGGATGGATGAATTGAGAAAGTTTGTCACACCTGAGCCTACCTATTCTGATTCTGAGAGGGAGATGGTCTATCGCTGCCTTGTTTATACAGCATCCATCCTTGTAAGGTATGGTCATGATGTGATAATCGATGCAACAGGGAATATGCGAAGATGGAGAGACCTTGCTCGGAGTATGATTGGTAGATTTGGGGAAATCTATCTCAGATGTCCCATTGATACCTGTATAGAGAGGGAAAAGGTCAGGCTCGAGACCCATGAGGCTCCAAGAGATATATATGAAAAGGCAAAGGCTGGATGGCCTGTCCCTGGTGTTACGGTTCCCTATGAGGAACCCCTCAATCCAGAGATAATCATTGATACTGATCGTCTACATCCTTCGGAATCCGTTAGAATGATCGAGTCTCTCATAGAGAGGCTTAAATCTTGAGCGTACCCAGGCCAAGGAAATTAAATAGAAAAGAGAGGCTATAACCCCTTTCACGCTTTGTCACTATAGCAGTTATGCCCCAGCACTGGCGCTGGTAGCTTATCTTCCCTATTATGTTCTTTGTGTTTCCAGTCTTTGCATCATACCAGAAATAGCCTTCGTAGGAGATGGCTTTCAGCGGGTTTCCCTTTAAACCAAAGGAATAATAGAGGATGTCTTCTTCCCTGTTGTATCTCTGTCCCAGGGAAAGAAGGGTATCCCGAAAGATCGTCGGTCTCACAGAATCTGCCCAGAGGTCTGAGATACTAAAGGATAGGTCAGAGTTCAGACCCTCTACCCTTCCAAGACCAGAATCATAGGATAACTCCCCTCTCATGGTAAGTGGGCCTCTGATAGCCGCCTCGATAATTAAGGGCATTAGAGGCCTATCTCCCTTATAAGTATCAATGGGCTGGGTGATCCTTAATGTCAGGAATTCCCTCTTTGTCGAAATGAATCTATTCATTATAGAGAGATTTATCCTTGATGTCTTCTGGTAAAGTTCGATGCCATCGAAGAAAGGGATGTCAGATTTTATAGTCGGGATAAAGGTATAATCTATGGATGGTTCTATGATGTGTGTAAACCCTGAGTATCTTTTCTTTAATCTCATCAGTGCCGTTACAGAGTAATCAAGCCCTGTCCTTATGGGGGCCTGTGAGAAATCCTCTGTTCTATTCAAAAGATACGATGTTGCCCTTAATCCGATGGAATGGGTAATGATCAATCTTTCTCCTGATGAGATTGTAAACCTTGGATAGATGTCTATCCTCTGACCCCTGGGGCCTTCTTCTCTGAAGAAATTGGTTGCTGAGGCAGTAAGAGTGAATGTCCCAGGACCAATCATCCTGGGATAAAGAAAATAACTAATCTCAGGCAGCCTCTGGGGAATGGTGGATTGATCAACCCCATCCTTTAGATCAATGATATAACGGGAATGAAGTGAAAGCGAAGCATTCGTTAACCTGTATTTCACCTCTGCTACAGATTCAAAAAATCTTCCTGTGGTAGCGTTGAGATAGGATGCTGGATCAAGGAATGCCCTCCTTGAGTTCACATAGGGGTTATACTCCCTGTAATAGAGTAAGGAGTTGATATAATTGAGGTTCACAAAGGCAGTGATATTGCCTTCCCTCCTGTCAAAGATACCCTTTATATCCCAGAAGTCAGTCTTGAATTTATCATCCCTCAGATGATAGATCCAGTAGTTTCCCTTCAGCCCACCCCTCTCAATATGTCTGTATTCAATGCCCTCTCCAAGGGCCCTTTTACCATAAATATCAAGGGTTAAGGTTGCATCCCTGTTGTCTGATATTGCCCAGTAAAAGGGCTGCTCATAATGAAGTCCCTTTGATTCCACAAGCCCTATCGAAGGTATCAAGAGGCCAGTCTTCCTTTCCTGAAGGGGTGCTGTTAGATAGGGAGAATAAAAGATGGGTAGACCCTTTATATTAAAGGTCACATTACGGGCATTTATCTTCTCATCGAGTATTATATGTACGTCCCTTCCTTTGAAGCACCAGTCAGGTAAGGGCCCACCAACAGTGCCCTCACAGGTCGTAAAGGTGGCATCTTTCAAAAGGTAATCCTTATCAGAGGTCTTCTCTATCTCTTTGCCCCTGATATGGTAGTTTTCTTTTTTATAGAATATCTCAGCCTCAATGAGTTTGCCCGTGTCTTTATCTATATTGAGGAAGGCCTTTTTTGCCTTAATCCTCACGGCTGGATCAATGTACAGGACATTACCTGATGCGGAGGCCTCTGAGGTCTTCTCATCGTATGTTACCTCATCAGCATTGATCGTGGCTGAATCCCTCGTAATCTTCACATCTCCACGGGCTGAGTAGGTTGATGACCTTGCATCATACTCAAGGAATTCTGACTCAACAATGATCTCTGCAGAGGCTATGGAAAAACAGAAGCCATGAGCCAGAAGCCACGAGCCAGAGGCCATGAGCAATAAACCAATAACCAATACCCTGTTGCTCATTCCCTCAATCTTGGTAGCACCCCTTTTCTTCCCAGTTCTTCCATGGCCTGCCCTGTTGTGTAAAAGGAGCCTGTGATCACTATCAATGTTCTTCCTGAAAGGCCCCTTGCCATTGCCATCGCCCTATTAAGGGATTCCCTTATTGAGGGACATGACTCTGCATTAAACCCTTGCTTTGAGGCTATCTCAAGTAGCAATTCAGGGGATGCTGCCCTGTCATAATCAGGGGCTGTAAATATTGTATGGTAAGAAAGGGGCAAGAGGGGTTTCAAGATCCCTTCTATGTCCTTATCAGCCATGACGCCGATTATAAATACTATCCTGTCGTAGGACGCCCTATAAAAACTATTCAATGCCCTTTCAATAGCCTCGGCAGCAGAGGGATTATGGGCGCCATCTATTAAAAAGTCATAAGGCTCAAGGGGTCTTCTCAAAAGCTCAAGCCGTCCAGGCCATCTTGTATTTGATAGGCCTCGTCTTACAGAAGGCCCCCTCAGATTTGTTCCAAGGGCAATCTCAATGGCCTTAACAGCCAAAGAGGCATTTTCAAGCTGATGGTCTCCTGAAAGAGGAACATAGAGATTCCTGAAGACCTCTCTTCCCTGGTAATCAAAGTTTATGCCTCTGATATTAATATCCCTCATAATAGCCCGGAAGTCCCTGTTATACACATGGATTTCCGAGTCCATCTCAGCAGCCCTGTTCATGATCACCTCAAGGGCCTCTTCATCCTGTGAGGCTGAGACAACAGGGATCCCCTCCTTGATTATCCCGGCCTTTTCCATGGCGATTGCCCTGATAGTATTGCCAAGGAATTCCTGATGGTCAAGACCTATCCTTGTAATTACAGATACAGAGGGTGTGATCACATTAGTGGCATCGAGTCTTCCTCCCATCCCTGTTTCAATAACTGCCCAGTCAACACCCCTCCTTGAAAAATAAAAAAATGCCATGACCGTAACAAATTCAAAGAAGGTGGGCTTCAGGGTACCATTCAGGGCCTGGTTGACCCTATCAATCACGGCTTTTATCTCTTTGGTGAGATCGATAACATCCCTCTCCCCTATCTCTTTCATATTTATCCTTATCCTCTCTGTAAAGCTTACGAGGTGAGGTGATGTGAAGAGGCCAACCCTATAACCATGAGACTTTAGCATCGATGCTATCATGGCAGAGGTGGATCCCTTTCCGTTCGTGCCCGCCACATGGATGGCCCTGAATTCCTGGTGGGGGTCACCGAAAAGGGCAAGGAGTCTTATGGTGTTATCAAGACCGAACTTGATACCATATTTCTGCAAGCCATAGAGATATGAGATTGCGTCAGAATAATCCATCTATGGTAATAGTTCCTTAAAATCATAAAGGGTTGGAAACTCCTGAGACCTTTTCGGAGCCTCCTTTGAGTTGGCCCTTGCCTTATAAATGATGTACCTTATACCAAATTCCCTTGCCTTTCTCAATATCTCCTTTGTGTCATCAATGAAGAGGGTCCTCTCCTTTTCAAACCCAAGTCTCTTCTCAGCCCTTTCCCAGAATCTCAGGTCTTCCTTTGGAAAAGACATATCAAAGGAGGTGATACAGGCATCAAAGTATCTTCCCAGTTCGGTCTTTTTCATCTTCAGATCAAGGACCTTGAAATGGGCGTTTGTCACCAGGAAGACCTTTTTCTTGTGTTTCTTCAATTCCTTAAGGAATTCTTCCACATGGGGATGCACCTCAATGAGATGTTTAATCTGCTCCTTAAGGGCTGGAATATCCAGGTTAAGTTCCCTCGACCAGAAGTCAATATCTGTCCAGTTAAGGGTGCCTTCGTGGTGTTTGTATTTTTTCATCAGATATTCCTTTGCCTTACCAAAGGTCATATTATATTTCTCCGCATATCTTTCAGGAACAAGATGCTCCCAGAAATAATCATCAAAATACTTATCAAGGAGGGTGCCGTCCATATCAAGGAGTACATACTTTACATCACTGCTCCATAATGGAATCATTCGGGGTTCCCGTCTGTTTATATCCTTCATTCTGAAACTCCTTTCAACAATCTTAGTGCCTTCTGATGTAGTTCAATATTCGCAGATGCCAGAAGGGGCGCACTCTTTTTCAGGCCTATCTCGATCCCCTCAACTGATTTGCCCTCAATATCGGTGAATATACCCCCAGCCTCCCTGACGAGGAGGTAACCCCCTGCGAAGTCAAAGCTCCTTGATAGGGATGGATTAACAAACACACTGATAGAGCCCCTTGCGAGATAGGCAAGGTCAAGGGCTGTTGCCCCGAGGCACCTTGTCTTATGGGCAGCTGACAGGAGTGGTAATATCCTGGGGATGTCCTTTCCTGGAGACTGTGCCTCATAGGCAATTAAATAAAATTTATCATCCTCCTGGGTCCAGATCCTTTCGTTATTTAGATAGGCTCCCTTTCCCCTTTCAGCAAGGAACTCGTCACCATTGATAAGATTTATTACACAGGCTGTCTCAATGCTTCCGATGTCGTCTCCATCGGCAATAGCAATAGAGGAACAGAAAAAAGGTATCCCTGATATTGCATTTTTACTGCCATCTATAGGATCTATTAAAACCCTTTTACCACCTCCCCTGATATCCATTATCCCGTATTCCTCTGATATGATTGTGAATCCTTCCCCTGATGACTCAAACTCCGAGATTATTATATCTTCCGCAAACCTGTCAACAGGATAGGTCTTATCTCCCGCAGCGCCCTTTCCAAGGGACTGCCGAAAGTCAGCGGACGCCTTTATCTCCTTTATGCCTTTCAGGAGCCGATCCCTTATCCGATTTAATATATCCCGATACATGCTTAAAAACCTGGTGTGTTATTCGAGGGGTTCTCTGATATTCTTTACAAAGATATCAACAAGTTCAGGGTCGAACTGCTTGCCCCTGTTCACAATCAATTCATCTATGGCCTCATCCATACTACGGCGAGATTTATAGGTGATCTTGCTAACCATCGAATCAAAGGCCTCAGCAATAGCAATTATCCTCGATTCGAGGGGTATCTCCTCTGCCTTTCTGTTTTCTGGATAGCCGCCACCATCGTATCTCTCGTGATGGTAGAGAATATGAGGGGCAATATCACTGTAAAAGCTAATAGGTCTCAGCATCTCATAACCTGTTATAGGATGGAGGGTATAGTATTCCCTTTCGAATGACCTTTCATAGGGTATACTGAGAAACCCTATATCATGGAGCAGACTCGCCATATAAAGTCTTCTCCTTCTTTCATCAGGAAGATCGAGTGCCCTTGCAATCATGTTCGCATACTTTGCCACCCTTCTCGAATGCCCCTGTTTTTCAGGCAGAAACCTGTCGATAGTGTCAAGGAGGATGTCTGTTATGTGAATCTCAAAATTTTTCTGATCTTCATAGAAACTTGCCCGTTCAATGGATATTGCAGCCTGATCAGCAAGGTATTTAATTATCTCAATGTCAGCCTCGCCATAGGCCTCTCTGGACCTGTTCATAACCTCAATCACGCCCAGGTGACCTTTCTTTGTCTTTAAAGGGATACAGAGAATAGAACCACTACTTTCAGTACCGATCATTAAATCCACATCAGGATTATACCTATCATCAGCAGTTACATCATTAATGATAACAGGCTCTCCCAATCGTAAGCTCCACAAACATGCCCCTCTCTTTCCGCTGACTGTCCTTCCCTTCATTTCCCCTACCCCCTTAGTTGCTTTGATCACGAGACTGCCACCCTCATTAAGCATCAGGACTCCCGCCTCGGATCTCGTAAGGGATATGCAATAGTCCAGTATCTTTTCAAGGAGAAGATCACTGTGGACCTCCTCCCTTATACTCTTCATAACAGTCAGTATACTGTTAAGTCTGTTGCTGTAATCATCAATCCTTCTAAGGACCTGTTTGGAGAGCACAGCAGAGAGATAAAAACCTGCTATGGCGAGGAAAAGGTTAGAGATTATAATCACAGTGATCGATAATTCTGGAAGAAAATCAAGGAATTCATTTGCTGGTTTATAGAGATGTCTCATATTAAGTAAAAGAAGGCTAACAAGCACGAATGTGACAATAAAATAGAGGATGCATAGCCTTCTACGTATCTGTTCAGTTACTGCTGATCCCTTCATATTATTAGACACCATCAAATTTACTATTAAGGGTTAGGTAATGTCAAATTGACAATATTGAGGATCCCGATCCTTATCATCATCACAGCTATTGAGGCAAGAAGGAGGGCCATTATCTTTGATACAGCGGTAATCCCGCCACGGCCAAAGATGTTCATTAGCCTTGATGATGCCCTCAGGGATAGCCATACTATAAAGAGATTCGTTATGAAGGATATGATCGTTGGAATTACGCCATAATGGTCAACAAGGACGAGCATTGTTGTGAGCACAGCGGGCCCAACGATTAATGGTACCCCAAGAGGGACTACGCCTGTACCCTTTGATTGTTTCCGCAGCTTTGTGTAACCCGTTAAATCGAGGATAGCAAGGATCAGTAATATTATCCCGCCGGCAATCTTAAAATCATCGGTAGTAATACCCAGGATACTGAATATCCCTTCTCCAAGGGCAATAAAGACCATCCCTACGGCAAAGGCAGTAATAACAGATTCTCTCTCTACTGACCTAACCTTCTTCTGGGATAAACCCTCTGTCATTGCCACAAAGATAGGGACAATTGCAAATATATCTATGGCAACAAAGATTGGTATAAAGGTGTAGATTATATTTTCCCAATTTCCCATATACATCCCCTATCCCCTATCACCCAACAGCCAATAGCCTTGAGCCAGATCCATCATCCATGCTTATGCCTCATCAGTAATATAAGTGGTAAGACGAGTATCATTAAGATACTGAGAAGATGGAATGCATCATTAAAGGATATCATGGATGCCTCTCTCAGGAGGTTTCTATAGATAAGGCCCTGTCCGGTTATCTCTGATAAGGAAGGAGGAAGTCCCCTTAACTGAAGCAGTTCTGATGCCCTCTCACTTGCCCATTGATAGATACTATCAAGGGGTGTGAGGTTTTCCACAAGCCTTAATTGATGGAACTGCGCCCTTCTTGCAATCATTGTAGTAACAAAGGCAACACCGAAACTCCCCCCAAGGTTTCTCAGCAGATTATATATCGCCGTGGCATTCCCCATATCCTCTTTTCTTATGCCAGCCATTGTGAGCGTGGTAAGGGGTATAAAGAGGAATCCCATGCCAATACCAAGGACGATCCTTGGTATACTGACAGTGATAAAATCAGCATTGAGATTGAAACCTGACATGAGATGGGTAGAGTACGAAGCCACTATTATGCCAAAGGCAAGGAGTGCCTTTGGATTCACCTTAGTAACGAGCCTCCCAGCAACAGGCATCGCAAAGAGTGTTGCAAAGCCTCCAGGGCCGAGCACAAGACCTGCCAGTGTTGCGGTATAGCCCATAAGGGTCTGAAGGTAGATAGGGAGAAGGACTATGCTCCCGAAGAGGTTGAAGAAGGCAAAGAACATAACAATATTACCTGTTGCAAAGGAGATGTTCTTAAATGCCCTCAGATTTACTACAGGCTGCCTTGCAAAGTAAAGCTCAATAATGACAAACAATGAAAGTGAGAGAACCGATATAACTGTCAGGGTTGTTATAAACCTTGATGAAAACCAGTCCTCCATCTGACCCTTATCAAGCACCACTTGGAGGCAACCGAGACCGATGGCAAGAAGGATAAGCCCCCAGTAATCTATCTTCATCTTTATCTTCTTCATATATGGTGGGTCGATTATAAAGAATATGACCATAAGTATGGAAACAATACCTATAGGGACATTTATAAAGAATATCCAGTGCCATGACCAGTTATCAGTTATCCATCCTCCAAGGAGAGGACCGATTATTGGACCAAACATTATACCTATACCGAATATAGCCATGGCTATACCGTGCTGATGGGGTGGAAATGTCTCAAGCAGTATGGCCTGTGAGAGGGGTTGAAGGGCACCGCCACCAATACCCTGAAGAACCCTGAAGAATATAAGGCTCTGGAGATCCCAGGCAGAACCGCAGAGGAAAGAACTCAGGGTAAAGAGGGATATGGAGAAGATAAGATACCTTTTTCTGCCTATGACCCGGCTGAGCCACCCGGTCATAGGGATAATTATAGCATTTGATACGAGGTAAGAGGTTATTGTCCATGTGGACTCGTCAATACCAGCTGAAAGACTTCCTCTTATGTGGCCAAGGGCAACGTTGACAACAGAGGTGTCAATTATCTCGATAAGGGTTGGAAGCATCACTGTTATTGCAACAAGCCACTTGTTCATATAAGAATCCTTATCATGCTGAATATATTATCGGTTCTCTTTTCCTTTGTCCGTTAAGCGGATCACGAGACATGGATCAGGGTCAACTAATCACGGCCTCAGTAATCCCGTTGCCTTTGCAGCCTCTGCCACCTCATGGGCAACAGCATTGACTACCCTTCTATCAAACCCGCTGGGTATTATATAGTCCTCATTAAGGTCATCATCCGTAAGCGTGTATGCGATTGCACGGGCAGCAGCAGACTTGATCTCTTCATTCACACCCCTTGCCCTCACATCAAGGAGACCTCGAAAGATGCCAGGGAAGCTGAGCATATTGTTTATCTGGTTCGGATAGTCTGACCTTCCTGTTGCAAGAACCCTTACAATGGGAAGGGCCTCTTCAGGTGGTATCTCGGGCTCTGGGTTAGCAAGGACAAATAAAACAGCATCCCTTGACATAGCCTTTATATCTTCGATTGTTATTATGTTTGGGGCCGAAAGACCTATAAAAACATTGGCTCCCTTCATGGCCTCAGATATGCTCCCCCTTATCCCTGATGGATTTGTGATCCTTGCAAGTTCCCTCTTATAGGGATTCATGTTCTTTTTCCTCCTGGCATAGATAGTACCATCTCTGTCACAGACAGTGACATCCTTAATCCCGTAGGAAATAAGCATCTTTGTTGTTGCTGTCCCGGCTGCTCCGGCACCAGCCACAACGATTTTAAACTTCTTTATATCTTTTTTCAGCAGCCTTCCAATATTTATAAGGGCAGCGAGCACAACAACCGCAGTTCCATGCTGGTCATCATGTATTACAGGTATGTTCAGTTCCTTCCTCAATCTCGATTCGATCTCAAAGCACCTTGGTGCGGAGATGTCCTCTAAGTTTATCCCGCCAAATGCGGGCGAAAGATTCTTTACTGTTTGGATTATCTCCTCTGTGTCCTTTGTGTTCAATGCAATTGGAAAGGCATCTATGTCTGCGAATTCCTTGAATATCATCGCCTTTCCTTCCATGACAGGCAGGGATGCCTCGGGCCCTATATCACCGAGACCAAGGACTGCTGATCCATCGGTTACGATAGCTACGGAATTTCCCTTAATGGTGTACCTGTAGGCATGGTTTCTGTGTTCCTGAATATCTCTGCAAACCCTTGCAACCCCTGGTGTATATACCTTTGAGAGGTCATCCCTGTTTCTAAGGGGCACCTTATTGTGAATCTCGATCTTTCCCCCTTCATGGACAGAAAATGTCCTGTCCATTACCCTCAGAACCCGGATGCCCTCGATCTTCCTTACCGAGTTTACTATCTCCCTCTCATGGGCCTCATCACGGGCATTAACAGTTATATCCCTTATGATCTTTCCACGCTCTACCCTTACAATGTCTATTGAACCAAGGTCTCCCCCTGTCTCACTGATAGCATTTGCGATTCGAGAGAACATGCCTATCCTGTTTTCTATCTCAAGGCGGATGGTTATGCTATAGCCGGGGCTGGGAAATCTGGTCACTCTGGAATCCTAATCAATCGCGACAATCCTTACAATAACCATAGATCTCTAACTTATGCCTTACAGGTTCGAAATCATTATCCCTTGCCAGTTTATCCTGAAGCCTCTCTATGTTTTCATCCATTACCTCAATGAATCTTCCACACCTTAGACATATGAGATGATCATGATGCTTCCTCATATGCATCTGTTCGTATCTGGTCTTGCCTTTACCAACCTTTATCTCTTCTGCAAGGCCAGAATCCAGAAGAAGGGCGAGGTTTCTGTGAACAGTGGCATAACCAATGGATGAGTCCTTTTTCTTGACACGCTCGAAGATCTCATCTAGAGTGATATGACCTCCTGATGACAGAAAGGCATCAAGGATCTCTTCCCTTTGTCTGGTGTTTCTGAGACCTTGTTTCTTTATGTATTCATAGAATCTCTTTCTTGCCTCTTCCTTTAATACCTTCATTTTTCAGATTATATCACAACAATAGATCAATAGAGCAACAGAGAAAATTCGAATTGCCTCATCAAAATCCTAAACGAAATGAACCGTTACCCGATTAAGAAGTCAGACAAAAGACAGGGAACAGATAATCTTTGATTTCTTCTTCAAAAGTTGCCTATTAGGGACTGCTTCACGAAATGAAATGTAGATTTTTACATGAGGCAAGGGGGTTCTGAACGGATTGTTTTGTATATACACTTTCTGATATGATTATTTTAGGGGATTTGCAATATGAGTGCAGCCACAAAAAAGGCATCGGTAACGCTCAATTCCTTTAAAAAATTGAAAGATTATCTGGATCAATCCCTTTCATTGAGATCTTCAAAACAGGATTCTGCACAAATAGAATTTTCTGAAATCCTTCAAAGAGCTTCAGTGGACCCCTATTACGAGAAACTCTCTGATGAGGAAATCTTCAAGATGGCCATGGCAGATGTAAGGGAGATAAAGGAGTTTAGAGAGACCACTATTAGAAAGAAAAAGATTGAACTTGCAGAGAAAAAGAAAAAGGATGAAGTAGAAGAGGTAAGGGAACTCCTGATGTCCATTGTGACAGGGAATACATCGATCAGGCTATCTGATACAGGAGAATACATGGAATGGGTAAATACAGGGTCAAGGAAAGACCTCTGCGAGAGACTTCACAGGGGTGATTTTTCTATCCAGGACTACATAGACCTCCATGGCATGACCCTATCAGAGGCTGAGGCAGAGATAGCAAGATTTCTGAGAAACTCCATAAGCAAGGGGCTTTCCTGTGTAAAGATAATACATGGAAGGGGGCTCAGGTCTCCGAAAGGGCCTGTGCTAAAGGCAGCCCTCGCAAAATGGCTTCAGGGCAAGTTCAAGAGATATATCATTGCTTACGCCACTGCAAGAGACAAAGACGGTGGCCTCGGTGCCACCTATGTGATCCTCAATCGCAACCCCTAATCAGGGCTTACTATCTCATCTGAGAATCCTGAATCACTGATCTTCTTCAAGGAAAGCCTGACAGTGGAATCCATCCTTTTAAGCCTTTTCAGTGTCAACAGGGAAGCTACAAAAAAAAATGTGAAGCCTGTTATGACCTCGAAATAGGGTATTGATGCCTTTGTACTCATTATATAACCCAGAAATGTACCAACAAACAATGAAAACAAAGGAACTATAAAGGCAAGAACCATCCCCTTTGACTGAGCAGATCTATCAAGAATGATCCTAACAGAATCACCAGGATTTATTCTCTCTGTAACCTCAGCAGTTATAATTGATACATTGCCCGAGGGCTTGCAGATACCGAGTTTTCCAGCACTGCAGTTCTTGCATGATTCACCACCATCAAGCATAACAGTGGCCAGACCATTGTTGATCCTGATTACAGTTCCTGTTTCGGGTATTGAAGGCTTCATAAAATAATGTTACCATGAGGATAATTCTCAATCTATGATTTATATCAACCCTTAATAACGCCCATTGGCCTCAGCTTTGCCAACTTCTTTGATATGCCAGCCCTGTGAACCACATCAACCACATTTGAGATATCCTTGTACGCCTCTGACATCTCCTCTGCAAGGGTCTCCCTCCCTGCTGACCTCACGATTATGCCTCTATCCTCCATTTCTCTCCATATGGCCCTCCCTTTTGCCTGTCTAATGGCCTGATGCCTTGACATGACCCGTCCAGCACCATGACAGGTTGAGCCAAAGGTCTCCTCCATTGCCCTATCTGTCCCAATAAGGACATATGAGGCCCTCCCCATGTCACCAGGGATAAGGACAGGCTGTCCTACTGGCTTATAAATGTCAGGAAGTTCAGGATGTCCTGGCGGAAATGCCCTTGTTGCCCCTTTTCTATGAACAATGAGTTTCATCCTTTTCCCATCGATATCATGCTCCTCGATCTTTGCTATATTGTGAGCCACATCATAGATAAGGGACATCCCAAGCTCCCTCGGAGTAGCACTGAATACCTTTAAAAAGGCCTCCCTCGTCCAGTGCATGATGCACTGCCTGTTTGCCCAGGCATAATTTGCCGCAGCCCTCATGGCAGACAGATAATCCTGAGCCTCAGGGCTTCCAAAGGGGGCGCAGGCAAGCTCCTTATCAGGAAGGGAGATATTGTACTTTGTTACTGCCCTTTCCATTACCTCAAGGAAGTCTGTGCAGACCTGGTGTCCAAACCCCCTTGAACCTGTATGGATCATTATGGTTACCTGATTTCTGAAAAGTCCAAGGGCAGTGGCAATCTTTTCATCGTATATCTCCTCAACATACTGTATCTCTAAGAAGTGATTCCCTGATCCGAGTGTGCCCTGTTGTGCCCTTCCCCTCTCGTAAGCCTTATTGCTTATGAGGGAGGGATCAGCCCCTTCTATACAGCCCCCTGACTCGATCTTTTCAAGGTCCGAGGGTTCTCCATAGCCTTGCTCAACAGCCCATCTTGCACCCTTAATCAATAGCCTTCTTTCACTGTCTGGATCAAGACGTATCTTTCCCTTTGAGCCAACACCCGATGGTATCTCATTGTAAAGGACCCCGACGAGGTCCTTAATCCTCGGAGCAACATCTTCCCTGGTGAGGTTGCTCCTGAGGAGTCTGACCCCTCAATTTATATCATAACCAACACCTCCTGGCGAGATGATACCTTCCTTAAGATCAAAGGCTGCCACTCCCCCTATCGCAAACCCATAGCCGGTGTGAATATCTGGCATTGCCAGGGATGCCCCCACTATACCAGGGAGGGTTGCCACATTGGCAACCTGATCGATTGACTGTTTCTCCAGTTCTTTTTCAAGGAGATCATCCACAAAGATTATGCCCCTGACCCTCATACCAGCCCTGTAACCCACAGGGACCTCTAACCTTGTTTCATCTATCCTCTTCAGTCCCTCTAATGTCATAAAGATCACCTCCCTTAGATATCAAAGATAATCTCTGCCTTCCATTCCTCTCCAACCCTCTCGATCTTTAATTGATGATATGTGGCTGCCTTAATGAGCAGTCTTTTGTCGTGTCTTGACTCATCAAACTCCTCACCTGTCAGAGTGGCCTTTATCTCATTTTCAGAAAATTCCCTGATATTGATATCCCTTCCTATGAATCCATATGTATCAAACTGAAAGATCAGTTCATTAAGCCATGATACAAGAAGGCCCTCTAAAGAATGGCTTTTCACCTCCACATCCATGTCCCTTTTCCTCTCCACTGCCTCTGTGTCAGTAATCAGATTATACATCCCTGAGGCGGCATTTACGAATAACTCCTCAAGGCTTTTGCCAAAGGCCCTGATCCCTACATCTCCCGATATATCTAAAACCTCGAATCTCATCACCTGATAAATAATCTTAAGGCATCTTTGTACCTGAGCGGCTCAAACCCAAAAAGTCTCTTAACAGAATCGATATCGCAGATATTGTCCCTCTCAAGAAGCATCAATTGCTCTGCTGTAACAGTGGGTATCTTCTTTCCGATTATCCTACCGATCTTATTCCCGATCCCGATAAAGGGGATTCCGAACCTTGCAATGGAGACTGGTATATGAACCAATGGCTTTTTTATATTCATGACTTCCATTAATTGCATCACAAGCTCATTATAAGTCAGATGTTCAGGGCCGCCGAACTCATAGATCCTGCCAATGGCCTCATCCCTTCCTATAATACAAAGGAAACATCTGACCCAGTCTTCAACAAATATCGGCTGAAACCTCCCATTACCCGTTCCAGGGATTGGCACAAACGGGCCAACCCTTACCAATTCCTTCAACCTCTCTGTAAAACCATCCTTTTCACCAATCACAAGAGAAGGTCTGAAGATTGTATATGGTATCCCGCTATCCTTAACAATCTCTTCTGCCTCGGCCTTTGTCCGCTGGTAAACTGCGTCAGACTCCAAGGAAGCACCAAGGGCTGATTGAAAGAAGAAATGCCTGACACCCGCCTTCTTTGCCTCATCAACAAGATTCCTTGTCCCTTTCACATGGACCTTCTCGAAGGTCATCCCGCCCTGTTCTTCGATTATGCCAACAAGGTGAACGACCATTTCTACGCCTTCGAGCTTCCCCTTGAGACTCTCCCTTTCGGTTATATCCCCTGTAACTGCGTCAAAGCCTGTCTTTCTGCAGAGTTCGGCCCTCTCCTCTGTCCTTGCAAGACACCTGACCACATAATTACCCTGTTTCAATGCCTTCAAGAGATTCTTACCAATAAAGCCAGTGCCACCTGCTATGAATATCATAGTACTACCATATGAGCCTTACACGCCTTGTAGCCCAGCAACTGAAGGATACATCAACAAGATATGAGGATAGATGGCGATGGTTAACACCTATCTTTACTCCAATGATTGAACTACTTCCCTTCATCCAGGGAAGGCCAAGACTGTTTAGCTCGAGGAGAAGATCATCTTCAAGACTTGCAATAGTGGGCAACTCATTCCTGTCTCCCAGCTTCCTGAAGAGCTGCATCTTTGACAAAACCGATACCTGATCCTTTGCCCCCCCAACGCCAACACCGATTATGAAGGGCATGCATCCCCTGCCACCCGATCTTTTTATAGCATCCTTAACCACTATTTTCACACCGTCAAGGCTCCTTTCCGCACCTGTTTTTTCATCAGGCAAGGAATAGGTCTGTCCGAGAACCTCACAGTCTGCACCCTTAAGCAACAGATCTATCCTGAGTGTATCATTTGTGGATTCCTCAAAATATATGATTGGAAAGCCCTGTCCCGTGTTATCTGCTGAAGGCGTTTCTGTAATAATGTCTATTGCACTCGGCTGAAGGGGTATCTTCTCTGTTGCTTCAGCAGTAGCCTCATAGATGGTCTTCACTATCTCTCTCTGACTTAATCCCCTTGGTGATCTCACAACAAAGGTTGGGATACCCATATCTTTACAGAGGGGTAAAGACTGCTGCCTCAAGGATCGGATATTTTCGATTATATCTTCAATAAAATCCCTTGCACCTTCATCCCTTTCACTGTCCTTAGCCTTCCTCAGTGCCTCCTCAACATCAGTGGGTATGGTTGAGATGGCCTTTCGATACAACTCCACTATGCCGTCTCTGAGTTTTAACACTGCATCACCCCTTAATTAGACAGACTGTCTTCTGCATGTCTGTCCTCTGTATGTCTGTCCTCATCGGCTTAACAGATCAGGAGACATCAGCAGGAGAAAATATTATCTCGTCCCTGAAGGATTTAACCAGATAGATAGCCCGCCTCATCTCAGGATCAAGGACATCCACCATGGCTGCATCAAGCCCGGCACCAGCAATATAAATCAAAAAAGAGGCATTGATCATGGGTCTTATCTTTGCAGGCATGCCAGTTGAGATGTTTGAGATCCAGGCCACTGTACTTACAGGAGGTTCCACCAGTTCCTTTACTACCCTTATCAATTCACAGGAATTGACCACATGATCCTGTCCCATCCCTCGACCTATGTGGACAATTGAGGGATCAAGATAGAGCCTCTCATTCGGAATATCAGAGGCATTAGCCTCCTCAAGGAGATCCTCAATTATCTGGAGTCTTGCCTCTAGGGTAACAGGAACCGTCCCCCTTGCTGCCCTCAGCACAATCTCTGCCCGTGATTCTGCTACAATCTCAAAAAGATCTTCTATCTCTGAAGGCTCAGTAGCTGAGATATAATTTATAAGAGGCGGTTCCTTACAGAGACCCAGGGAGTTTCTGATAGCCTCAACATTCCTCGAATCAAGACAAACCTTAAGACCAGATGATTCTGTAACAACCCCTGTTACGAAAGGAAGATTTTCCTCATCCCCTGAACCATCAGGGGAACACTGAGCATTAATAATATCAGCCCCCGCATCTTTTAAAGCCCTTGCAAGATCTGCTATAGCAGCCCTGTCCTTGTTCCTCAATGCCTCCATGTACTGTTTGTTTCTAACATTGAGATTCTCTGCTATTACTATCATGACTCCTCCTGTTTATTTGTTATGATGCAAAAAGGGAATGAGATCTAATGAGCACCTTACCAACTGGTACCAAAAATCATTGATCTTTCAGCATCCCCTTTCTTAAAAGAATTATATCAGAAAATTTGGCAAAGGAGAATAAAAACTTCACCGGGGTCCCAAAAGGTCTCTGACTTTTTGGGATGCCCTATTCCTGTCCTCTATCCTCTGCCTCCCAGAACCTGGGATCAATAGAATCCCTCAGGCCCTCACCAACAAGGTTATAGCTCAAGACAGTAATCAGGATTGCAAGACCCGGGAAGAGGGATAACCACCAGGCAACCTCTATATTATCTTTTCCAGAGGTTATAATATTTCCCCAGCTTGGATTAGGTGGCTGAACACCAAGACCGAGAAAGGAAAGACCAGATTCAACAAGGATCGCACCAGCTATCCCAAAGGTTGCTGCAACAAAAACAGGAGAGAGGGCATTTGGAAGTATATGGCTGAAGATTATCCTGAGGTTGCTCGCCCCTGATGCCTTAGCAGCAAGCACAAAATCCCTCTCCTTCAGGGTAAGGAACTCTGCCCTCACAAGCCTTGCAACATCCATCCACCCTGTTAGACCTATGATGAACATTATATTGTATATACTGGGCTCAAGAATAGATATAACTGCAAGGATCAGAAAAAGGGTTGGAAAGGCAAGCATTATATCAACAAATCTCATGATTACAGAATCAACCCTTCCTCCATAATAACCCGCGATGGAGCCAAGAATAGTGCCAAGGATTATGGCAATACCCACGGCAATTATTCCGACCTGCAAAGATACCCGGCTACCCCAGATCATCCTGGAAAGGACATCCCTGCCAAGTTCATCTGTTCCAAAGGGATGGGACCTCGAGGGTGGCGAAAACACATTATGAACATCTATGGAAACAGGGTCATAGGGTGCTATCACAGGGGCTGACAGGGCAATAATGACCATTGCCATAACAATGGTAAGACCTATAAGGGCAAGCCCGTTTCTCCTGAACCTTCTCCATACCATTAAGGAGAGTCTCATTTACCCTGACCTCCTTATCCTTGGATCAACTATTGCGTAGGATATGTCCGCAAGGAGATTTCCTAAAAGGGTAAGGACGGATACAATCACGAGTATCCCCATTATCGTTGGATAGTCCCTTGACATGGCAGAGGAATAAAAGAGTTGGCCCATCCCTGGGATAGAGAATATGGTCTCGAATATCACGCCTCCACCTATAAGTCCTGGTATGGATAGACCCAGGATAGTAATGACAGGCATAAGGGCATTCCTGAAGGCATGCCTGAGTATAACCTGAGATTCAGGGAGACCCTTTGCCCTTGCTGTCCTTATATAGTCCTGTCTAATTACTTCAAGCATGCTTGATCTGCTATATCTGCTGAGCCCAGCAATGCCTCCAAAGGCAGAGACACCAACTGGCAATATAAGGTGCCTTGCAAAATCGATCATTCTCTCAAAAAAACCCATCTCTGATACATCAATGCTATGTATACCTGATATTGGAAGGATTCCAAGATTCACACCAAATATTATCATGAGCATGAGGGCAAGCCAGAACGTTGGTGTTGAAAAACCTATGAAAACAAAAATCGTCGATATCTTATCAAAAAGGGAATACCTCTTTGTTGCAGAGATAACGCCTATGGGGATTGCCGTAGTTATTATCAGCAACAGGGATAGTATATTAATAGAGAGTGTGACAGGTATCCTCTCGATAATCTTCTTCATAACATCCCTTCCATCTACAAAGGACTTTCCAAAATCAAGCATCACGAACCTCTTTAGCCAATCCAGATACTGAATATGAAGGGGCTTATCAAGCCCGTAGAGCTTTTTAAGGTTCTCCCTCGCCTGTGCAGAGGCCTTAAGCTGCATCTCTGTTTGAACCTCCACAGGACCACCTGGAGCAAGATGAATCACAACAAAGGTTATAAGGGTAATCCCGAATATTATAGGCACCATCATCATAAGCCTCTTTGCTATATAGAAAAGCATCCTTAATTATCCTTTATCTGTACACACCTGACAACGTCCAGTTTCCTGAAATTCATACAGCCATTGCAGGAAATGCAGTCTGCCTTATCCTTACCCTTTTTCAATCTCTCAGGGAGGTCAGGCTCCCTTATCAGGGGTCTTGAAAGGGATATGAGGTCTGCATCCCCTTTTTCAAGGATATCCTCCATGATAGACCTTGACCTTATACCACCCACAACTATCACAGGGATATTGACATTCCTCTTGAAAAGCCTTGCAGCATCCCTGAAATAGGCCTCATCCTCAGGCCTCAGTATGTCAGTTCTTGCGGTCCTTTTGCCAGCCTCGTACATGCCGCCACTTACCTCAATAGCATCAATCCCCAAAGATTCAAGTCTCTTTGCGATCCTTGCTGCCTCATCAGGAAACAATCCGCCATCAAGTCCATCATCAGCATTCATCTTTATTATCACAGGATAATCATCCCCGACCTCCTTCCTTATCGCCTTAAAAACCTCCTCAACAAAATGGAATCTTCTCTCCTCATCTCCACCCCAGTAATCATCCCTTCTGTTAGTATGAGGGGAGAGGAATTCGCTAATGAGATACCCATGGGCACCGTGAATCTGAATACCATCAAAACCAGCGACCCTTGCCCTCCTTGCTCCATCAGCAAAGGCATCTATAATCTTCCATATCTCTGCATCCGTCATCTCCCGGGGCATCACCTCTGTTGATGGGTCATAGACTGCTGAGGGTGCCATTGGCATCTGTCCTCCAAGGAGTATAGGAAGGGACTGCCTTCCTCCATGAACAAGTTGAAGGAATATCACACCTCCGAGTTCATGAACAGCGGTGGCAAGCCTTTCAAGGCCCTTAACATAGATATCACTATGGATACAGAGCATCTGTGTAATGGTTCTGCCTGTGGGATGGACAAGGGCATTCCCGGTAATTATCAATCCAGCACCACCCATTGTAATGGTCTTATAAAATTCAATCAGGGAGTCTGTAACAAAACCATCCTCATCAGCCCTCTTTTCATAGGTGGCTGAGCGGACAATGCGATTCCTGATCTCTATCCCTGCGAGGTTAAAGGGTTCAAAGAGCATTTACCTCCTCCTTTCACGATCCTCATCCTAACTGCCAGTTTTATCGCCTCAATCATGCTTGATGGATCTGCAATACCTTTCCAGGCAATGTCATAGGCAGTTCCATGATCAGGGGATGTCCTTATTATAGGCAACCCAACCGTAACATTTACGGCCTTATCAAAGGCCACCATTTTAAGAGGGACAAGTCCCTGATCATGATACATACATACAATCATATCGAATTCTCCTTTATATGCCCTGTAAAAGAGGGTATCCGCTGGATATGGTCCGGATACAGGAATGCCCATCGCCTGTGCCTCTTTCACTGCCGGAATGATCTCCTTTATCTCCTCATCGCCAAACATACCAGATTCACCAGCATGGGGATTCAATCCTGCCACTGCAATCAATGGATGTTTTATATCCATCATATCACAAGCATTCCTTGCAAGTATTATCGTTTTCAGGATCTTTCCCTTTTTTATAAGGTCAGGGACATCTCTTAAAGCAGTGTGGATTGTAACAAGAACAAGCTTCAATCTATCACTGTAAAACATCATCGCATAGTCTTCTGTGCTTGTCAGTTCTGCGAGCATCTCGGTATGTCCTGGCCACTTAAAACCAGCCATATTCAAGGCCTCCTTTGATACAGGTGCAGTTACAATGGCATCCACATAGCCTGTCAGGGCGAGTTCTATAGCCTTTTTAATGTATGAGACAGAGGCAATGCCATTCAAGGCAGCAGGCCTGTTCCTATCAAAGTGTCTCTCTTTTATGATGTTCATATCAATAAACTCAACTACTTGTTGGTCAAAGGGCAAATTCATCTCTTCTACAACCCTTTCAAGGACTGAAAGATCACCAATTATTACGAATCTGCAAAGTCCCTTGACATCGGGATTTTTCAATGCCTTCAGTACAATCTCGGGACCTACACCAGCAGGGTCACCCATCGTAATGGCAATCCTCTTCGGGTTTTCCATCTTTATATTATACTAAAAGAGCCTCGCTTCCTTGCTGACAACAATCTGGAGATAAGAAATGGGGAAAAGGACCAGATCTGGTTGAACTACTTTGTAAATATCTGCTATATTTACAGGTCAATTTATGAGCTATATAGCTGTGATAGGTGCTGGAAGCTGGGGAACGACCCTCTCATGCCTTCTCAGTGAGAAGGGTTACGATGTCTCTCTATGGGTGTATGAAAAAGAACTTGCCGAGGAGATAAGAGAGAAAAGGGTTAACAGCCTCTATCTACCTGATCACCCTCTCCCGGATAGTATCATCGTGACAGATGATCTTGAAATGGCAATAAATAAGGCCATGTTTGTTGTGTGCGCTGTCCCGTCCCAGTATGTAAGAAGGATAATCGGTGAATCAGTACCATTTATCAGGAAAGAGGCTATAATCATAAGTGTATCTAAGGGGATTGAGAAGGGATCCCTGCTAACCATATCCTCGGTTATTAAAGAACTTACCAATCACAGGATAGCAGTTCTATCAGGTCCAAGTTTTGCTAAAGAGGTAATCAGAAGACTTCCCACTGCTGTCACGATAGCATCAGAGGATAAGGCTCTCTCGCTTCTTCTTCAGGAGATGTTCAATACCAGCTATTTCAGGGTTTATACACACGATGACATCCTTGGGGTTGAACTCGGTGGTGCCCTGAAGAATGTCATGGCAATAGCAGCAGGTATTTCTGATGGTCTCGGCCTGGGATTCAATGCAAGGGCAGCCCTGATAACAAGGGGGCTTTCGGAAATGAAGAGACTCGGAAAGGCAATGGGGGCAAAGGAAAAGACCTTTTCTGGCCTGAGTGGCATTGGTGATCTCGTCCTGACCAGCACTGCACCACTTTCAAGAAACTATACCCTTGGTTACAGGCTCGGAAAGGGCGAAAGGTTAAAGGATATACTATCTGGCATGAGATCGGTTATTGAAGGGATAGATACAGCCGAATCTGCCTATGAATTATCAAAAAGATACATAGTCCCTATGCCGATTGTTGAACAGGTATATCATGTCCTTTATGAGGATAGGCCTCCTCTGGAGGCTGTTGAGGATCTGATGAACCGAACATTGAGGACAGAGTTCGATGACTGACTTTTGCATTCGAGGAGATTTTTTGTTAGAATAGGAAACCATGAAATTATCAGGTGCAGAGATAATTGTAGAATGTCTCAAGAGAGAGGGCGTTAAGCATATCTTCGGCTACCCCGGCGGTGTGGTACTTAACATCTTTGACCTGCTCTATGATGAAAAGGACATCAAGCTTATCCTTACGAGGCACGAACAGGGTGCAGTGCATGCTGCTGACGGCTATGCCAGGGCAACTGGCAAACCAGGGGTTGTTCTTGTAACCTCCGGGCCCGGTGCCACAAACACTGTTACAGGTATAGCTACCGCATCAATGGACTCTGTGCCTTTAGTCGTGATGTCAGGTCAGGTACCAAAGATGCTTATTGGAAATGATGCCTTTCAGGAGGCAGATATTGTCGGGATAACAAGACCCTGTACAAAATACAACTACCTTGTAAAGGATGTGAAGGATCTCAGTCGGATCATTAGAGAGGCCTTCCATATTGCAACAACAGGTAGACCCGGTCCTGTATTGATAGACCTTCCAAAGGATGTCACTGCAGCGAAGACCGACTTTGTCTGGCCTGAGAAGGTTGATATAAGGAGTTACAGGCCTACTTATGAGGGTAATAAATGGATGATCAAGCAGGCAGCCCTCGAGATAGGAAAGGCAAAAAAACCCCTGATAATAGCAGGCGGTGGGGTAATCATCTCAGGGGCATCAAAGGAACTCAAAGAACTCGCAGAATATGCTGAAATCCCTGTCACCATGACATTGATGGGGCTTGGGAGCTTTCCAGGCACCCATAACCTATCCCTCGGGATGCTTGGCATGCACGGTACCTATTATGCAAACAAGGCTGTTCAGGAATCCGATCTGCTCATCGCGATAGGTATGCGTTTTGATGACAGGGTCACAGGCAAGATAGAGGCCTTTGCACCACATGCAAAGATAGTCCATATTGATATAGACCCAACCTCGATAAGAAAGAATGTAAGGGTTGATATACCGATTGTTGGAGATGTGAAGAATGTCCTGACGGTTCTGAACAGGATATTGAAAGAGGAGATAAAGGAGCAGTGGATAGAGATCAGAAAGGCCTGGTTAAGACAGATTGAGGCATGGAAGGCAGAAAGGCCACTTAGTTACACGAAAAGTGAGACCGTTATAAAACCACAGTTTGTTGTTGAGAAGATCTATGAACTTACAAAGGGTAATGCGATCATAACCACTGAGGTTGGACAGAACCAGATGTGGGCAGCCCAGTTTTATAAATTTGATAAACCAAGGACATTCCTTTCATCAGGTGGTCTGGGCACCATGGGCTATGGTTTTCCAGCAGCCATCGGAGCCCAATTAGCATTCCCTGATAAACTTGTTATCGATATTGCCGGTGATGGTAGCATACAAATGAACATACAGGAACTGGCCACGGCTGTGGTGAACAATCTTCCTGTAAAGGTGGCCATACTGAATAATCATTATCTTGGCATGGTGAGGCAATGGCAGGAACTCTTTTATAATGAGCGTTACTCCTACAGCCACCTTGATGTTGTGCCTGATTTTGTTGCTGTTGCTCAGGCCTATGGAGCAGTGGGGCTACGAGCCACAAAGCCCTCAGAGGTAGAGCCGGTTCTGAAAGAGGCATTTAAGATCAAAAAGCCTGTTTTTATGGACTTTATTGTGGACTGGAAGGAAAAGGTCTATCCAATGGTTCCGGCAGGAGCGCCGATTGACCATATGCTCTTTGAAGAGCCAGAGAAAAAAGAGAAGAAATTAAGGGCAGTAAGGTGATCCAATGAGACATACTATTTCTGTCCTCGTTGAGAATAAGTTTGGGGTTCTATCAAGGGTAGCAGGTCTCTTCAGCGGACGGGGATATAACATCGAAAGTCTCTCTGTCGGCGAAACCATAGACCCACAGATCTCTATCATGACGATCGTGACAACCGGAGATGACTGGGTCATAGAGCAGATAACAAAACAGCTTAATAAACTGATAGACGTCATTAAGGTCATTGATATGACAGAACTCGACCATGTCGAGAGGGAGATGATATTAATCAAGGTCTCTCCCAGACCGGAACAAAAGGCAGAGGTACTAAGCCTAACAGAGATCTTCAGAGGAAGAATTGTAGATTCGAGCCCGAAGACATACACCATTGAGATTACAGGGGATGAGAAAAAGATAGAGGCATTCATAGAGCTCATGAAACCCATAGGAATAAAGGAATTCGTAAGAACTGGCAAGGTAGCTATTGCAAGAGAAGGCGTTAAGAAATAAGATCATGTAATGGTTGATCTAAACAAGATATCATTATTTAACTCTCTGACCCCCGATGAATTAAAAGAGATTCACCCATATATAATCAAGGTCTCTGTCAAAAAGAAGGATGTTATATTCTCAGAAGGAGATCCCTCTGAATGGTTTTATATAGTCCTGAATGGAAAGGTAAAGATCACTAAATTATCCCAGGAAGGAAAAGAGATTATTCTTGAAATCATCGCCCCTACTGATTTTTTTGGAGGGCTCGCTGTAATAAAGGGTTTCCCCTATCCTGCCAATGCCATTGCCATGGAAGATACTGAACTACTAAAGATATCGAGATCTAACCTGATGAGGATTTTTGATAGATTCCCGGGTCTCATGTATTGCATGGCCCTCCAGCTCGGCGACAGGATGAAGGAATCCCATGAGACATTAAAAAATATTGCCCTTGAGCGCGTTGAAGCCCGAATCGCTGCTCTCCTTCTGAAGCTCGCAGACAAGACAGGAAAGAAGATAGAAGGCGGTGTCCTTATAGATATGAAGATTACCAAGCAGGATATTGCGGAGATGGTAGGGACCACGGTAGAGACATCTATAAGGACGATGAGCAAATTCAAAAAACTCGGTATGGTCTCGGACAGAGAGGGCAAGATCATTATAAAGGATATCAAGAAGTTACAGAGTCTCTGTTATTGAGATGGACAGCTAATCAGGCAGCTCAGGTCTTGACTTCTTTCCTTTATGGGGAACCCCCTACTGTTGACAGAAGCCAGATGACAGACAAACAGATAAACAGAGGATAGAGTCTGTCTTCTGAATGTCCGTCCCCATTTCGCGAGTTTCCTTATTTCTCATGATTCTGTCTTAGTGAGCATCGTCGCAAGCATATTATAAAAGAAAAGGAATATCGATACTGCCTGAATCAGCCCAAATACGGTTGAAAGACTCCTGAATATGGAGACTTCAGTATTAACCGTGCCAAGGAGATAAAATAAAAGCATGCCGATTAGGCTTATATTTGCAAGCCAGAAATGCAGTTCACCAAGTTTAGGATACATGAGGGGCCTTCCAGTAAACCTTGGCAGTATATGATACCCAACCCCAAAGATCATCATCGAGACCCAACCGAGCATGTTGAGATGGGAATGAATAAACTTCATGTACATTAGAGAAGGATGCCCAAGCATCAAGAGACCAAGTATTGAGGCTATAGCAAGATAAACGATGCTCGTGATGATAAAGTTTTTTACGAATCTGTCCATATCCTTCCTCCTTTAAATTTTTTATTATTATACTATCTTGAAGAAGACTTATATGCTATGATTAATCTCATATATCGGTTAATAAGATTATGAAGAGACTCAGATATCTGTTCATCATAATAGTTATTATCATTTTAACATTAATCCTTCCTGGAACATCCATATCAGGAGAAGGGAAAGATAAAAATATAATAAAGATGATAGAGATAATAAATCTGAAAAGGGCATCAGGAGGAAAATGTGGCAATAAGTTGTTCAGTCCTTCGAGACCGCTCAGGTGGGACAGCAGGCTTGCACAGGCAGCCCTTATTCACGCGAAAGATATGGCATCAAGGGAGACATTGAGCCACATGGGAAGGGATGGAAGCGATTCGGGAGAAAGGATAAGTTCAACAGGCTATAAATGGAAGGCTTATGCTGAGAATATAGGGGAAGGTTACATGACCGCAGAGGATATGTTAATGGCATGGCTGAATAGCGAGGGACATTGTAAGAATGTAATGAATCCAGTATTCAAGGATGTCGGTGCTGCCCGTATAGTAAATAAAGGAAGGATCTACTGGGTCCTGGTTCTGGGGACCATATATTGACAGCTCACTATGATATAAATCATGGAGGACATCCTGACAGAATAGCTATATTTTGAATATAAAGATATCAGGAGGTTAAAAATGACGAAAAAGACAATTGAAGAGTGTCCGTCCTGTTCAACAGTCGGGGATATTTCAAGGGAGACAACTGGTATTGCTCCAAGGCTCTCCCACTGGCCAATACAGATTAAGCTCATAGGGACCGTTGCACCCTTCCTAAACGATGCGGATCTCCTTGTTGCTGCTGATTGTACTGCCTTTGCGGTTCATGATTTTCATAAAAGGTTTCTTGGAGACAAAAAGGTCCTGATAGGATGTCCCAAGCTCGATGATGCAATGTATTATGTTGAAAAGTTTACAGAGATATTCACTAATATGTCTGTAAAGACCGTGACATGCCTCAGGATGGAGGTCCCATGCTGTGGAGGGATGACCGCTGTTTTAAGGGAGGCCATAAAGAGATCAGGAAAAGCCATCCCGCTTACGGAGATCATCATCGGCGTTAAGGGCGACCTCCTTGGGGAAAGGCTTATAGCATAATATGAGCAAGATCATGGAGAAAGGAACCATAATTGGATAGGCTAAATACAAGGAGGTGTAAAGATGACAACAAAGAAGATCACAAAGGATACAGTAATAGGAGATGTAATCAATGACCCAGAGGCAAGAAAGGTCATTGAGAAGTACTTTGGAAATGGCTGCTTCACCTGTCCAGGGATAAAGATGGAGTCTATAGCCTTTGGGGCCATGATGCACAATGTTGACCCTGACAAGGTAGTAAAAGAGATAAATGAGGCAGGGCAATAAGATGGAAATAAAATGTTTTGTCTGTGGCAGGGATGAAAAGAATTTTGTGTACCTGAATTGCATCCATGCCGGAGAGAGCAAGCTTGTTTGCGTTAGGTGTCTACCGGTCCTGATACATGGTGCACATTAGCGAGTTCCTCATTCTCACAAAGCGAGATAATTGTATAGAAAGGGCGATGGGTAACGGGAGTCCCGTTATCCATCGTCTGCTTACTTACCTGATGTTGTATAAATTTGATCTACTTCCTTCAACCATATCAAAGATCCCCATATATAGACCTCATCTTTTCAGTATATCCACCTATCTCGTTATAAATAAAGAATGGTTTCTCTACCCTTAGCCCGGCCCTGCCAGATTTTACCCCCTCAATAAGTACCATCTTCGCCTCGGTTTGAATGCTGGAGTGGACAAATTGCAGTCTCTTTGCCTCAATACCTTTCTTCCTTAACCCATCAATAATCTCTAAGAGCCTTGAAGGATGGTATATCAGGAACAACCTTCCTCTTGGCCTTAGAAGAAAGTCTGCTATCTTTAAGAGTCCTGAAAGGTCAATAGCAATCTCGTGACGGGCCAGCGCCTTTTCCTCGTATGGATTGATTCGGCCAGATCTTATCTTTCTAAAAGGTGGATTTGATACAACAACATCAAATGAAGAATAGAAGGATGGGTAAAGAGAGGGGATCTCTTTCACATCTACATTATATACTGTAACGCGATCCTGGAGGGCATTTATCTCGATATTCTTCAGGGCAAGTTCAGATAGTTTGTGCTGAATCTCAAACAAAACAACCCTTGACTTCTCATATCTCTTTGCAAGGAGAAGACCGATAATGCCACTTCCAGCTCCGATATCAGCGATACTGCCAATCCTGTGAAGTTTAATAAAATTGAAAAGCAAAAGGGAATCAACAGAAAACCGATAACCAATCCTGGGCTGGTATAGCCTTATATCTCTTATACTATCAAGGGTGACTTCTTCTGATACAGGCTGAGACATCTCTACCTAAGAGACAAAATTTAGGGGCAGGAATCTGCCCCTTCATTATTCTTTCTTTATTCACCGCAACAGACACGCCTCATCCTTTTCTTGCCAGAGGGAGAAACTGCCATCACAACATCGATCTTATTACCACAGTTGCGACAGATCTGTGCCTTTACCTTGTTCTCTGCCCTTGCTGTCACATCCGTCTTTGACTTACCCTTTTCTGCCACTTATCTGACCTCCTTTCTCTTATGGAATTAGTATGCCTTTCAAAGGCAATAACCGATTGGTATCATCTATGCTTTGACTGTCCCAGTTTTAACGTCCAAAATGAAACTTTTTAAAATAACACAAAATCAGTGAGGCTGTCAATTTCCGATCTAAATTTGTTGATCGAACGGGAACAAATCTAAGTTCCACTAAGCCTTTGCTACTTGCTGGAAGTCTATTGCTATGGGCCGGTCTACCGTAATACTTCTACCGCTACAGGGGAGAAAGCAAAGATAGTGACACCCATAAAATATACTATAATATCCCATGAATAACCTATCGAAGGAATACATAATCTCTTTTTTCAATAAAAATCTCATGCTGTTCGGAGACAGACCCGAAGCGGTTAGATGGACAAAAGAGGGACAAGAGATGCACTATGAGGCAATGCTTGAGGTGGGAGATATCAGGCATTGCAACGTACTGGACTTTGGATGCGGAAAGGGGGACTTTTACGGATTTCTGAGGGATAAGGGAATTGAGGTAAGGTATACCGGAATTGATATAAATGAGAACCTTATTAATCTTGCAAGGGACAAATATCCGGGAGTAGACTTCAGGGTTCTCGATATAGAAAAGGAAGAACTGACTGAAGACTATGACTTCATATTTATTTGTGGTGTCTTCAATCTGAAGGTAAACGGCCTTGAGGACCTAATAAGATCAACCCTTATCAAACTCTTCAGTCATTGCAAAAAGGCCCTTGTCTTTAATGCCCTGTCTTCTTATAGCCCCAGGAAGGACTATGAGCTCTTCTATCTAAGACCTAAGGATATACTGAGCTTCGCAATTGAGAACCTCTCCCCCTTTGTTTCTTTAAGGCATGACATGATTCCCTATGATTTTTTCCTCTTTATTTACAGGGAAAAGACCAGACCCTTTCCCATCCTTTCCTGATGTGATAAACTATATATAAGTAAAAACATATGTGAGGTGATCCTATGGAATGTATAATGGAGACAAACAGAAGATACTGTAATTGCACCTATGAGCCATGTTCAAGAAAATACCGTTGTTGTGAATGCCTGCATTATCACAGGAAGAATGGAGAACTCCCAGCCTGTTTCTTCAACAGGGACTTTGAAAGGACCTATGACAGGTCAATTGAAAACTTCATCAGGATGCATAAAGGAAGATAGTCTTTGAATCCTTTAGAGATATACAAACTTTTGCCAAAGACAAACTGCGGAGAGTGCCCTCAGAGAACATGTATGGCCTTTGCGATCAACCTGAAGACAAGTCGTGAAGGACTCAGTGAGTGCAAATATATTCACCCTTCAAAGGTCAATGAGATACAATCAATGTTGAAACAAGGTGACTGGAGGGATGAGTTGATAAGGTCACTAAAGGGGGAGTTAGAGGACATAGATATTGTTCTGGCTGCCCCTGGACTCGGTGCCAGAATAAGGGATGATTCCATTGAGATTCATTGCATCGGGATAAACTACCTGATTGATAAAAAAGGCAATATCATCCCCGAGCCTCGTAACAAATGGATCAGTATCCTTCTCCTCCATTATATAAGAAACAAGGGAAAAGGAGAGTTTACAGGGCAATGGATGTCCTTTTCTGAATTAAAAGGAGGCCTTGTTAAATCATCCACTTTTAAAAGGGATTGTGAGGAACCCCTCAGAGAACTATTCGATAACCTTATGGACAGGATCAACCCATATCTCGAAATGATAGGTGCAAGACCTATTTCTGGCTTCCCGGCTGATAGAGCCTGGATGATCGATCTCCTTCCAAAGATAAGGATACTGATCCTTTACTCAGAGGGGGATAATGAATTCCCTTCCTCATTGAATATTGTCTTTGACAGGATTACAGGAAACTTCCTTGATGTTGAATCTATTATATTCCTTATTGAAGGGCTTGTTCATACCCTGAGGATGATGTCAAGGAGCACCTGAATGTCAATCCTGCAGAAGGCATCACTCTATCTCAGGATGATCAAGTTTTCTCATTCGATCTTTGCCCTTCCATTTGCCCTTACATCCACCTTAATCGCCTCAAGGGGGATACCGCAAGGCAGGGTTCTATTCTGGATAATAGTGGCCATGGTTTCTGCCCGAACAGCAGCAATGGGACTTAACAGGATCATTGATAAAGATATAGACATGGCAAATCCAAGGACAGCCGGGAGGGAGATTCCATCAGGCAAGGTTAGACCCGCTGAGGCTATCTTTTTTGTCATCATATCCTTTTTTTTATTCATTCTCTCCGCCTCCATGCTGAATCCCCTCTGCTTGAAGCTTGCTCCTATAGCAATGGCATTCATTATCCTCTATTCCTACACAAAGAGATTTACATGGCTATCCCATTTTATACTTGGTGTTACTATATCTGCTGCACCCTTAGGCGCATGGATAGCGGTTAAAGGTAGCCTTGACACCAGGATAATACTATTGGGGCTTGCGGTGGTCTTTTGGCTTGCAGGCTTTGACATCCTTTACGCACTTCAGGATATAGATTTCGATCGTTCTTACGGGCTTTTTTCGATTCCTTCCAGATTCGGGATAAAAAGATCTATAATGGTATCCCGTTTCTGCCACGCCATAACATGGGGTCTTCTTGTGCTTTCAGGTATAATATTTCATATGTCTTATCTCTACTACCTTGGTATGATGATAACAGCCCTACTATTCATATATGAACACTCCCTCATCAAACCCGATGATTTA
>JBBIPQ010000003.1:0-42681 GCA_037442785.1 Nitrospirota bacterium | reverse complement strand
CAGGTCATCATCTATACGGAATGGCCAGGAAGGAGCCCTGACCTTGTGGAGGACCAGGTTACATATCCGATAACATCAACCCTCCTGGCAGCACCAAAGGTAAAGGTGGTGAGAGGATTTTCATTCTTTGGCACATCCTTTATCTATGTAATATTTGAGGAAGGCACTGACATATACTGGGCAAGGAGTAGGGTCCTCGAATACATACAGTCTGTGAAGAACAAGATACCCCCTGATGTTAATCCAGTACTCGGCCCTGATGCAACGAGTGTGGGCTGGGGGTTCTCCTATGCCATTGTTGATGAGTCAGGCAGACATGACCTATCAGAACTCCGTTCGATTCAGGATTACAATATAAAACTTGCCCTTGAGAGTGTTGAAGGGGTCTCGCAGGTAGCAAGTATCGGAGGATTTGTAAGGCAATACCAGATAACTATAGATCCAAACAGACTCCTTGCATACAATCTACCAATAACAAAGGTCATTGAGGCCATAAGGAAGAGTAATAGGGATGTGGAGGGAAGGGTCCTTGAGTTCTCAGGGATTGAGTATATGGTCAGGGGAAGGGGTTATATCAGAAACATTGATGACCTCAGATGGATCCCTGTAAGCACTGATGGGGTCGGAACACCCGTATTCTTAAAAGACATAGCAAGGATCCAGCTCGGTCCTGAGATAAGAAGGGGTATTGCTGATCTTAATGGTAAGGGCGAGGTTGCTGGCGGTATAGTTGTGGTGAGATTCGGAGAGAATGTGTTGAATGTGATAGAAAGGGTCAAGGCCAGAATAAAAAATGATATCGAGCCAAGCCTCCCAGAAGGTGTAAAGATCGTTATTACCTATGATAGATCAGACCTCATCCACAGAAGCATTGATACGCTGAAAGAGGAGATTATAAAACTCTCCCTTGCTGTTAGCGTAGTATGCATTGTATTCCTCTTTCATCTACCCAGCGCCTTCGTGGTTATATTGACCCTTCCTGTAGCGATCATCATCTCCTTTATCTGCATGTATTATCTCAAGGTGACCTCCAACATAATGAGTCTCAGTGGCATTGCGATAGCAATAGGAGCTATGGTGGATGCCTCCATAATAATGGTGGAGAATGCCCATAAGAAACTTGAGGAATGGGAAGACGGAGGTAGAATTGGCAGTCGTTTTGATATTATAGTGGAGGCTGCAAAGGAGGTGGGACCTTCCCTCTTCTTCTCACTCCTTGTAATAACCGTGGGGTTCTTACCGGTCTTCACCCTTGAGGCACAGGCTGGAAGGCTGTTCAAGCCCTTGGCGTACACAAAGACCTTTGCCATGCTCTTTGCCTCACTGCTGGCTATCACATTGACCCCTGTCCTTATGACCCTATTCATAAGGGGAAGGATAAGGCCTGAGGAAAAGAATCCAGTAAGCATAATCCTTCACAGGCTCTATGAACCAGTAGCAAGGATTGCCCTTCGTTTCAAGGTCATCGTGATCATCCTTGCAATCATTATCATGGCTGTTACTGCCTATCCTTTTTTAAGGCTTGGCTCTGAATTCATGCCCCCTTTATATGAGGGGTCGCTCTTCTATATGCCCGTTACGGTTCCAGCTGCCTCCATTTCAGAGGTATCAAGATTACTCCAGATACAGGATAAACTCCTTATGCAGATCCCTGAGGTTGCCCAGGTCTTTGGAAAGGCTGGAAGGGCAGAGACAGCAACAGACCCGGCACCCCTTGAGATGTTTGAGACAGTAATAAATCTAAAACCAGAATCAGAATGGCGTAAAGGCATGACTGTGGAGGATTTAAAGAATGAGATGAATGATAAGCTCTCCATACCTGGTGTTGCCAATTCCTTTACCATGCCTATTAAGGCAAGGATAGATATGCTCTCAACAGGGATCAGGACACCCGCCGGGATTAAGGTTATGGGGCCAGACCTTCGGGAGATAGAGAAAATAGGTCTTGAGATAGAGGATCTATTGAAGGATATAAGAGGCACAAGAAGTGTTTATGCTGAAAGGGTTACGACCGGATACTTCCTTGACATAAGCATAAAGAGGAAAGAGGCAGCAAGGTATGGCCTGACCGTGGATGATGTAAATGAGATAGTCCAGTCAGCCATTGGAGGCATGAACCTGACCACCACGATTGAGGGAAGGGAGAGGTATCCTGTGAATCTCCGTTATCCAAGAGAATTAAGGGATGATATAGAAAGACTGAAGAGGGTTCTTGTACCTGTCATGACAGGTAATGGGCAAGAGGCGATGGGTAAGAGGCAGGATGCAATGGCCCCTAATTACTCACCTGTTGACATGGCCAGATCTGGTTTGCCTTCTGCACAGATCCCCCTTGGGGAGATCGCAGATATAAGGATCGTAAAGGGTCCAACCCAGATAAAGAGTGAGGAGGGTCTCCTTACATCCTATGTCTATATAGACTTTTCAGGAAGGGATGTGGGTGGATATATAAATGAGGCCAAACAGAGGGTTGCCTCATTAAAGATACCTGAGGGCTACAGACTCGAATGGAGTGGAGAATATGAATACATGTTAAGAACCCATGAAAGGCTCAGGATCGTAATACCCCTGACAATACTGATCATATTTGTCCTCATATACTTCAACACAAGGTCTGTGACAAAGACGCTCATTGTCCTCCTTGCAGTCCCCTTCTCCCTTGTGGGCTCATTCTGGCTCCTCTATCTTCTGAATTATAATATGAGTATTGCTGTATGGGTCGGCATAATCGCCCTTGCCGGGCTTGATGCAGAGACAGGGGTTGTCATGCTCCTTTATCTCGAATTGGCCTATGAGAAGTGGAAGAGGGAAGGCAGACTCAATACCATTATGGACCTGAAAGAGGCGATCATGTATGGAGCCGTAAAGAGGATAAGACCAAAGATCATGACCGTAAGCGTGATCCTGGCTGGTCTTGTACCAATAATGTTCAGCCATGGCACTGGCGCTGATGTTATGAAAAGGATTGCTGCACCCATGGTTGGTGGTGTGATAACATCAACGATCCTTGAATTGATCATATACCCCGCAATTTATATGTTATGGAAGGGAAGAGGATTTAAAGATCACCCAGAAGGGACTGAATAAGGGCTGTTGAGACTATGGCAGCTGTCTCAGCCCTTAAGATGCGTCTTCCAAGAGAGACAGGGATAAGGCCATGATCCCTGGCATCCTTAACCTCTTCTTCAGTAAAACCTCCCTCGGGACCTATCATGAGATAAAGAAAGGATGGAGGAACACGGGTATTATCCGGTTGCTTGAAGGCTATGACAGCCTCTTTAATGCTGATACCCCCTCCTTCCCAGAATATAAACCCCTTCTGCTCTGAATTAAGGGAATCAAGGATCTTTCCAATCTCTACAGGTTCATGAATGACAGGGATAATGGCCCTTCCGCTCTGCCTTGATGCATCCTCCGCTATCTTTCGCCATCTATCGACCCTGGCTGTCTGCCTCACCTGACTCCTCTCTGTCACAACCGGGAATATCTCCTTAATGCCAAGTTCTGTTGTCTTCTGTATAACCAGATCCATCTTATCACCCTTTAAGAGGCCCTGAAGGAGAAGGAGATTCAGAGGGGATTCGGTATCACAGGGTTGAAGGCCTGTAATCTCAACGATTATCTCCTTTCTTGAAACATCCCTTATTACACATTGAAGGGATCTGCCCCTTCCATCAAGGATCTCGATATTATCACCCCTCTCGCACCTCAATACCTTTGTAAGGTAATGAGCCTTTTCACCTCTGATGCTCAGAAAACCAGACTCATCAGCCTGACTTACAGGAAGGAAGATTCGGGGCATTATTAGGTGCCTTTCTCCTGATTGGAAAAGATGTCCTTTAATCTATCCTTGAAGGTCTTTGAGGTCTTTTCCCCACTAATTCGTGCAAACTCCTCAAGCAACTCCCTCTGTCTGGGGATTATATGTTTTGGGACCTCGATGTTTACTATGACTATCTCATCACCCCTTCCATGTCCTCCAAGCCTGGGAATCCCTTTGCCCTTGAGGTGAAAGGCCTTTCCTGAGGGTGTTCCCGGTGGTATCTTCAGGTCAGCTGTTCCGTCAAGGGTAGGGACCTCAATGGTTGCCCCAAGCACAGCCTGGGGAAAGGTTATCATGGCCTCATAAAGGATGTCATTGCCTTTCCTGACAAAGAGGGGATGCTTCTTGACATTGATGATTATGTAAAGATCACCCGGGGGGCCACCGTAATGGCCAAGCTCTCCTTCACCGGACATCCTGAGCCTTGAGCCAGTATCAACACCAGGTGGGACCTTTACAGAGATTGTACGGGTCTTTCTTACATGACCCTTACCCTTACAGTTATTACAGGGATCGGTTATAATCTTACCAGAGCCATTGCACCTATTGCATGTCCTTGATATGCTGAAGAAACCTTGCTGGAATCTTATCTGTCCTGTCCCCCGGCAATTAGGACATTGAACAGGTCCTGTGCCAGGCCTTGCACCCGAGCCATTACAGGTATCACACCTCTCCCATCGGGGCACCTCAATCTTTTTTTCTGCTCCAGAAGCAGCCTCTTCAAGGGTTATATCCAGGTCATAACGGAGATCATCGCCCTTTGCTGGCCTTGGCCTTCTCTGACCTGTAAAGGTTCCAAAGAAGTCACCAAAGATGTCCTCAAATATGTCTGAAAAGGCAGTGCCAGTAAATGCCCCGAAACCAGCACCTATGCCCTCAGCAGTTCCGTATCTATCATAATTGGCCCTCTTCTCTGAGTCGCTGAGGACAGAGTAAGCCTCATTAATCTCTTTGAATCTTTCTTCTGCCTCTTTATTGCCAGGGTTTCTATCAGGATGATACTTGAGGGCTAGCGACCTGAAGGCCTTCTTTATCTCGGCCTCAGTAGCATTCCTTGGCACCCCAAGTATCTCATAGTAATCCTTCATTTATCCTTCTTGTCCACTTCCTCGAATTCAGCCTCGACAACCTCTTCTTCGGCTTTCTTCTTCTCTGCCTCTGACCCAGAAGACCCAGTCTGTGCCCCGGCAGCCCTGTATATATGCTCTGCTATCTTATGGGATGCCTTCATGAGGCCATCTATGGCTGATCTGATCTCTGAAACGTCTGAGCTGGTCTCCTTTATCTTCTTGCATCTCTCAAGGGCACTCTCTATATCCTTCTTCTCTGAATCAGTGAGTTTATCCCCATATTCCCTCAAGGATTTCTCAACACTGTAAACGAGATTGTCCGCCTCATTTCGTGCCTCTGCAAGCTGCTTCTTCTTCCTGTCTTCCTCAGAATGGGCCTCAGCCTCTCGCATCATCCTCTTTATCTCTTCTTCTGTAAGACCACTTGAGGCGGTTATCCTTATGGATTGTTCCTTTCCAGTACCGAGGTCCTTTGCCGAGACATGGAGTATACCGTTTGCATCTATATCAAAGGTGACCTCTATCTGGGGAACTCCCCTTGGAGCCGGTGGTATCCCAACGAGCTCAAAGACGCCAAGGAGTTTATTGTCAGCAGCCATCTCCCTTTCACCTTGATATACCTTAATCGTCACTGCTGGCTGGTTATCCGTTGCTGTCGAGAATATCTGACTCTTCTTTGTGGGTATGGTGGTATTCCTCTCGATGATCTTTGTGAATATGCCACCCAGTGTCTCTATCCCGAGTGAGAGAGGCGTCACATCAAGGAGTAATACCTCCTTGACCTCTCCCTTAAGAACAGCAGCCTGAATTGCAGCTCCTATAGCAACAACCTCATCAGGATTAACTGTCTTATTTGGCTCCTTACCAAAGAATGATTGAACAACCTGTTGAACCTTTGGCATACGGGTCTGGCCACCCACAAGTATGACCTCGTCTATGTCCTGTGGTGAGAGATTGGCATCGCTCAAGGCAAGCTTGCAGGGACCTATCGTCTTCTGAACAAGGTCATCCGTAAGCTGTTCAAGCTTTGCCCTTGTGAGCTTCATCAGGAGATGTTTTGGTCCTGTCGCATCAGCCGTTATAAAGGGAAGGTTTATCTCTGTCTCCATGGCTGTTGAAAGCTCTATCTTTGCCCTCTCAGCAGCCTCCTTAAGCCTCTGTAAGGCCATCCTGTCTTGTTTCAAATCAATCCCTTGATCCTTCTTAAATTCCTCAACCATCCAGTCAATTATCCTGAGGTCAAAGTCATCGCCACCAAGATAGGTGTCTCCATTAGTTGATTTGACCTCAATAACCCCTTCTCCTATCTCAAGCACAGATATATCAAAGGTCCCTCCACCAAGATCATAAACAGATATCTTCTCCTCCTTCTTCTTGTCCATCCCATAGGCAAGGGATGCCGCTGTTGGTTCATTTATGATCCTCAGGACATTAAGACCAGCTATCTTTCCAGCATCCTTGGTAGCCTGTCTCTGGCTGTCATCAAAGTATGCCGGAACGGTTATGACAGCCTCTGTAACAGGCTCACCAAGATAATCCTCAGCAGCCTGTTTGAGTTTCTGGAGTATCATGGCTGATATCTCGGGAGGAGAATATCTCTTCCCCCTTATCTCCACATGGGCATCACCATTAGGTGCCTCCACTATCTTGTAGGGAAGCCTCTTCTTTGCATGTTCCACCTCAGCTGAATTGAATTTCCTACCCATCAGCCTTTTTATAGAGAAGATTGTGTTCTCAGGGTTTGTGATAGCCTGTCTCTTTGCTATCTGACCCACAAGCCTCTCGCCCTTCTCTGTAAAGGCAACAACCGATGGGGTTGTTCTGCTGCCCTCCTGATTAGGGATAACAACAGGTTCGCCACCTATAACAACAGCAACAACTGAATTAGTCGTACCAAGGTCTATTCCAATAGCCTTTCCCATAATTTAATCCTCCTTCCTGGTATCCGAATTTATTTCATCTGCCTCTGCAGTCTGCTGCGGAGTTAAAAATTCCTGTGATTCTGTGTCCCTCTGGACTTCTTTCTTCTTTGATACAGCAACCAGAGATGCCCTCAAGACCTTATCACCATACATATACCCCTTTCTGAACTCCTCTACAACGGTCTTATCATCCACATCGTCTCTTTCGACTTGTGACATGGCATGATGCAGCGATGGATCAAAGGGTTTGCCCATAGCCTCAATAGGGACAAGACCAAATTTCTCTGTTATCCTCTGGAATTCCCTCAGGGTCATCTCAACACCCTTCACAAGCCCCTCTGAGACATTCTCACCAGAATGCTTCAAGGCCATCTCAAGGTTATCAAGGACATTCAGGAGTTCATAGAGAAGGGCCTCATTACCATACTTAATGAGTTCCTCCTTTTCCCGCTGTACCCTCTTCTTATAATTTTCGAACTCTGCGTAAAGCCTCACGTATTTCTCCTTCAATTCCGAGAGTTCCTCTTCAATAGAGGGTTTTTCTTCAATCCCCTCCTCTTTTTTTTCAACCTCCAGGACCTCCCCTTCCTTCTTCTCTATAACCTCTTTCTCTTCCACCTCAATCCCTCCTGACTCCTATTTTTCAGATAATCTTTCAGAGATGTATCGGGCTGTGGCATCAACAATAGCCATAGCCCGAACATAATCCATCCTTGTAGGACCAATAATGCCTATGGTTCCGACCTGTCTGTCTCCTTCCCTGTACGGGGATGTGATAACACTTAGACGCATCTTACCCGTGACAGGGTTTTCAGAACCTATAACTACCTTTATCCCATCATTCTCGGAAAGCATATCAAGAAGCTTTATTATCATGTGCTTGTCTTCAATCGTCTTCATTATTGCCCTTATCCTTTCAATGTCCGAGAAATCAGGCAGTTCAAGGACCTCTGACAGCCCGGATATAAATACAGTATTTGGTCCTGAATGCATCACCTCCTCACATATCTTCATGGCCCTTGATATCAGTCTGTCGAATGTAGCCCTATCACTATCCATCTCTTTCAGTAATATCTTTCTTATCTCATCTATGGTGTAACCGGAAAATCTGCTGTTCAGGTAGTCTGATAACCTCTTAAGATCCCTGTCACTAATGTCAGGGTCAAGCTCTATTATTCGATTCTTTATTATGCCCTCCTCGGTTATTAGGACAGCAGCAATCCTGTTACCCCTATATTTATAAAGGTTAATCTTCTTGAATATGGACCTGTCAGGCTTAGGTGGAACCGCAATGCCGAGGTAGTGGGTAACCTCTGATATGGTCCTTGTTGTCTCATTTAGAAGCTCATTTATATCATCCTTTATATACTCAAGCCTCTTTCTCAGGTCTTTTAGAAGACTGTCTTCAGCCCATTCTGACTTAAGTGACTCCATTGAATCAACATAAAACCTGTACCCCTTCTCAGTGGGTACCCGACCAGCAGAGGTATGGGGCTGCATCAGATAACCCATCTCCTCCAGGTCAGCCATGATGTTCCGTATCGTGGCTGGAGAAAGATTAAAGCCGTACTTCCTCGTTATGTACCTTGATCCAACTGGATCAGGATTAGATATGTAGCTGTCCACCACAGCCCACAATACCCTGAAGACCCTATCCTCAAGCATATCCCTTTTCATGTCCTGATTAGCACTCAAAGAGTCTGAGTGCTAATAATTTAACAATTAATAAATATCCCTGTCAAGAAACTACCATTTAAGCCCCCTTGCCATGAGCCTGTCATAGAATCCCTTAGGTAGAAAGGCCTGAGCGTGGATCTCGTCACTATAGTATCTTGTATCGATCTGGAACTTTCTCCTCATAATCCTGGGATCATGCCTCTTGGATGCAACAGAAAAGGTCCACCAGTTCCCGGCATAGGTGGCAAGGGGTGCAGTGTAAAGATCAACCACAGGAAATATGAGCCTCATCGCCTCCTGAACCTCAATAACAAGGTCCTTATGGAAATGGAGTGACTCTGAAAGCGTCACGAACATGCCTTCATCTGTGAGGCAGTCCCTCACTGACTTAAAAAACTCAACAGTAAAGAGGCTCTTTGCAAAGCCAACGATGTCAGTGGAATCAACGATTATGACATCTATATCCTTATCCCGGTTTTTAACGAATTCCGCACCATCCATGCACATTATCTCTACACGGCTGTCATTGATACTGCCTGAGACCGTAGGAAAGAATTCCTTAGAAACATTTATAACCTCTTCATCTATCTCTATAAAGAAGACCTTCTTAACACTGTCATGCTTCAGCACCTCCCTGACAGCTCCTCCATCTCCGCCTCCTATAACCACAATATTCTCTGGGTTAGGATGGGCATGCATAAGGACATGAACGAGCATCTCATGGTAAAAGAACTCGTCCCTCTCTGTTATCTGTACAACTCCATCAAGTATAAGCATCTTCCCGAAATAGGGATTTTCCACAACCATGATTTCCTGAAACTTGCTCTTCCCTTTATAGAGCACCTTTTCAATATCATACACATATTGAATCGGCGCATAGGGGTCTTTCTCAAAAAACTTTATCATAGGATCCTCCTTTCAGGCACCCCAAAAGGTCTTTGACTCTTTGGGGACCCGCTCATATCAATATAGTCTTTGGTATCGAAAAACCATTAAACTCTGAAGCATAAGAGATGGTATATGCCCCGGCAGACAGGATGAGCAAGCGATTACCAACCTCTGGTTCAGGAAGAATGACCTCCTTATCAATCACATCAAAGCTGTCACAACTCGGCCCTGCGATAGTCCATGGTTTAGGTTCGTTTCTGCTACCTACAACATAGGAATACTTAATCCCACCCACACTCTCCATCAACCCATTAAAAACACCAACGTCTATATATAGCCAGTTCTCATCACCCCTTCGGGATTTCCCTATTACAGAGGTAACAAACACACCAGCATCACCTATAACAGCCCTTCCAGGTTCGATAAACACGGTGAGATCAGAAGGGAACTTCTCTGAGATAAGCCTGTTTATCTTTTTCTCTATATATTCAATACTCAAAACATCCCTTGTATACCTTATTGGATAACCCCCACCCAGATTGATCATGGAAAGGCTGATACCCTTGTCCGCTGCCATCTCCCAGAGGTCCCTTGCCTTTTCTATGGCTGTATTCCAGTTATAGGCATTGTTGCACTGGGAACCCACATGGAAGGTTATTCCAACGGGATTCAGCCCTTTTTCCTTTGCATAAATGAGAAGACCCAGGGCATCCTCAAGCTCTACCCCAAACTTTTTACTCAGGGGCCACTCACTCCCCTCATTAGGCACAGTTAATCTCACATATACATTCCTGTTAGGGGCATAACGGGAAAGCTTATCCACCTCTGCGATGGAGTCAAAGGCATAGTAATCAATCCCGTATGAAACAGCCTGTTCAAGAAAGACCAGGGTCTTAACAGGGTTGCTGGTTATTATCCTATCTGGTTCAACACCCAGATCAGAAAGTATCCTCAACTCTCCTTCAGAGGCTATCTCAAACCCAATACCAAGGCTGTTCAGATAAGAAAGCACCTCCCTGTCAGGATTGGCCTTAACAGCATAAAAAACCCTCGAATTCCTTATATTCTTACCGATCAAATCGATCTTTTCCCTCACCACATCCCTGTCAATGAGGAGATAGGGAGAAGGCTCGTCACTGAGAGCAATAAAATTAAGCACCTTGTCCCAGGTCTGTTTATTTATAAATCTCTCCTCGATCATGAAACCTTCCTTGCCTGAACCAATCTCCTTGCAGCAGCCCTCACCGCATCAGGGACATTCTTATTCTTCTCGAGTATCACCAGGTCCTTTGTCCTCAGACTTGTTACAAATGGCACACTCAGACCCGGAGGTGTCTTAGGGTTATTCACAAGGGCAAGTACGATATTATAGTTCTTAGTCCATTCCCTATTCCTGGATATCGCCCTGAGGGCCTCTTCAGGGGCATTCCTCGAATGGGCAAGCCCCTCAACCTCTGTTTCCGTCATCTTGGGATTCTTGAGCACCGCAAGAACCACCTCCTTATTAGGGTCCTTCAGAAGCAGTGACCTTATCTCCTGTCCCCCCCTGAGGGCAAGGGCAATCTTTTCACCAACAGTAAGATACTGTATCCTCTGTAAGAGGGTTTCTTTCCTTGCCTCAGTACTGAAGGGTTGCTTAGGCCCTCTCTCTACAGGCTTTAATGGTAAACTCAGTATCCCTTTGATCTCCTCTCTGACATCAGGGGGTGTAGTCTCCTGTTGTATTATGAGGCTAAGTATCTCTGGTCTATTCCTGTTGGCATTAAAGACCTCCCTGAAGACCTCTGGCTCACGAGAAAACTCAAGGAGTATCTCTATAACCTCAGGTGATGCTACGGATAGATCGAGTCCTATTAATCTTGTCTCTTCCATTTAACCTCTTTTATCATTAGCCAAGAGCCAGTTTCCCGAATTCTTCATATATATAAAATATTCGATATTTCTCCTTGACCCTTTAATGGGAGATTGGAATATCCCTACGACGGTTAAACCCATATCCTCAGCAAAGCCCTTTATCCCCTCTACTGCCATTAACCTCTTCCTCTCATCCTTCACAATTCCTCCCTTTCCAACCTCTCCCCTTCCAACCTCAAACTGCGGTTTGATGAGGGCAAGTATCTGACCGCCCTCTTTAAGGAAATCCACAGCCCTTGGTATTACCTTTTTCAAGGATATAAATGATACATCAATGGTTATAAAATCAACCGCCTCTGGTATCCTCTCCCTTTCAAGGTATCTGATGTTAGTCCTTTCAAGAAGGATAATCCTTGGGTCTTCCCTTAACCGCCATGCGATCTGACCATAACCAACATCTATACAATAAACCTTTTTTATACCTCTCTTCAACATACAATCAGCAAATCCACCTGTTGATGTACCTATATCCATAGCAACCAGCCCATTCAGTTTTATGCCAAAGTAGTCTAATGCAGCCTCAAGTTTTAGCCCGCCTCTGCTGACATAGGGTATCTCCTCCTTCAGGGTAATATCCGCATCAACAGATACCATAGCCCCGGCCTTTGTAATGGGCATGCCACCAACCAGAACCTTTTCTTCCATGATGAGTGCCTTTGCCTTTTCTCTGCTATCCACAAGACCCCTCTCAAGGAGCAATCTATCAAGCCGTTGTTTCTTCACTTAAAGTATGGCAAGGTTATCCCTGTGAATCACCTCGTCTGAATACTTATAGCCCAGGATACTGTCTATCTCCCTTGTATTCCTGCCTTTAATCCTGAGGATCTCCTCAGAAGAATAATTCACGAGCCCCTTAGCAATCCTGTTTCCTGATGTGTCAAGGCAGTAAACAGCATCACCAGTATCAAAGTGTCCTGAGACATCCACAATCCCTGATGGAAGGAGACTCTTACCCCTCTTTACTATTGCCTCAACAGCGCCATTGTCAAGGCTAAGAAAACCCTTTGGCCGCACTCCATGGGCTATCCATCTCTTCTTTTGGGAAGGTTTTACCTCCCTGGCAATAAATTCTGTGCCAAACCGTTCACCCTTCAGGATGGCTTTAAGTATCCCCTTTTTCCTTCCATTTACTATATTAACGGGGATTCCGCTATTCATCGCCCTCTTTGCGGCGAGGATCTTTGAATACATCCCCCCTGTACCAACCGCAGTTACTGACCCTCCTGCCATACCTTCTATTTCAGGGGTGATCTCCCAGACCCTATCGATTAAGGTCGCATTCGGGTCTTTCCTCGGATCCCCTGTGAACAGACCATCCACATCGGAAAGTATTACAAACCTCTCAGCCTCAATAAGGGTAGCCACGAGTGAGGCAAGATGGTCATTATCACCAAATCTGATCTCATCAGGGGCAACGGTGTCATTCTCGTTTATTATGGGTATGATCCTGAAGGATATAAGGGTATTCAGGGTATTCCTTGAGTTTATATACCTTTTTCTGTCTGACAGGTCTTCTCTTGTCAACAGTATCTGTGCCACCTTTTTCCCATGGATACTAAAGCATTTCTCGTAGGCCCACATTAGGCTACTCTGTCCTACTGCTGCAGCAGCCTGTTTGAGGACTATATCTTGAGGTTTTCTCTTCAAACCAAGGTTCTTCATACCCGATGCGATTGCACCGGACGATACAACCACAGGGTCATAACCCTCATCATGAAGGGCTGATATATCATCAGCTAAGGACCTTATCCTTTCCAGATCAAGTCCATCCCCTGATGAGGTGAGTATGTTACTCCCAATCTTGATAACTACCCTTCCTTTCAAGACCCTATCCTCTTTGCAACAGATGTTATCAGTTCCTTAATGCCCTTTCCCGTAACAGAAGATATTGCATAGAATTCAATGGTATAATTTTTACAATAATCCATCAACCTGTCAATCTTTTTCTCATCAACTATATCTATCTTCGTTGCGACCACGATTTGGGGTTTCCTTAGCAGATCCTCGCTGTAACGGGAAAGCTCATTATTGATCTTCTCATAGTTTTCCACAGGATCACCCGTGGAATTTATAGAGACATCGATAAGATGTAGCAAGAGGTTTGTCCTCTCCACATGCCTCAAGAATTGAAAACCAAGGCCGGCCCCCCTGTGGGCACCCTCAATAAGGCCTGGAATATCCGCAACAACAAAGCTCCTCATGCCCTCTATCTTGACAACCCCAAGATTTGGGACAAGGGTCGTGAAGGGATAGTCCGCAATCTTTGGTCTTGCCGAGGATATTACCGATATTAATGTTGACTTTCCAGCATTAGGCAGACCTATCAATCCAACATCAGCAAGGAGCTTCAGCTCCAGTATCAGATGCCTTTCCTCTCCCTCCTCTCCAGGCTGGGCATAGCGTGGCGCCTGTCTTGTTGGGGTTACAAAATGGGCATTACCGAGACCTCCCCTTCCACCCCTCGCAACAAGGACTTCCTTCCCCTCCTGATCAAGGTCAGCTAAGACATCGCCTGTTTTCTCATCCCTCACAATAGTACCAATAGGCACAGGGATTATAAGGTCCCTTCCATCCCTTCCGTGCATATTCTTGCCCTTTCCATGTTCGCCCTTCTCTGCCCTGTACTCATAATGGTACTTCTGATCCAGAAGCGTATTTAGCTGGGATGTTGCCTTAATTATTACATGACCTCCCCTTCCACCATCACCTCCATCAGGCCCTCCCCTGGGAACATACTTTTCCCGCCTGAAACTCACACATCCCCTTCCACCATTACCCGCCTTCACATATATCTTTACATAATCCACAAATTGCATAAACCCTTTACCTTCCAAAAAATAAAAGGCGGTCTTAACCGCCTTTTATTTATCTAATTTATCTATCTGAGCAATAGTCGAAAGCTTCTCTACTGTTCAACAAGGGTTTTGGGATACACGCTCACCTTTACACCACTACGCCCCTTTCTCTCAAAAGAGACAAACCCATCAATCTTTGCAAATATAGTGTAATCCCTTCCCATTCCAACATTCAGACCAGGGTAAAACTGGGTGCCCCTCTGTCTAACTATGATATTGCCAGCCCGGACAAACTCGTTGCCAAATCTCTTAACCCCCAGTCTCTTAGATTCACTGTCTCTTCCATTCCGAGAACTACCAACTCCCTTTTTATGTGCCATATATCCTCCTCAAGTTCTATTGTATTTTTATCTCCTTAATCTTGAGCCTTGAATAAGGCTGTCTGTGACCTCTAAGTTTTCTATGTCCCTTCCTTGGCCTCTGTTTGAAGATCAGGACCTTCTTTGATTTACCGGTTTCGATCACCTCGGCGGTTACCTCAGCCCCCTCTATGTATGGTTTACCCAGTTCTGTCTTTGATTCACCCATCATCGCAAGAACCTTATCAATTCTTACCTCATGCCCGGCCTCCATAGGGACATCAACTGTAATAACATCCCCTTCAGACACCTTATATTGCTTGCCACCAGCCTCTATTATCGCATACATTATTCCACCTCCAGAAATAGTGCGAATATCAAGATATATTTTTTAACATATAATGAGATCATAAGTCAAATTTGAGAGGCTCCCCTACTAATAGAGACCTACAAACTCCATAAATACCCGATTCATCCAGGCCCAGCTTCTTTCTGATCACGGCCTGATGGCCATGCTCCACAAAGATATCATCTATACCTATCATCCTTACAATCACATCCCTTAGACCGATCCTGTTAAGGGATTCGAGAACAGATGAGCCAAAGCCACCAGCAAGCACATTCTCCTCGACAGTAACGATACGTCCTGTTTTCATGGCAACAGAGGCTACCAACTCCATATCAAGGGGCTTTATAGAACGGGCATTAATCACGGATGCATTAATTCCATCTGCCCTTAGCATCTCTGCTGCCTTCATGGATGGATAAACGGTATTACCAGCAGCAATGATAGCCAAGTCATCTCCTTCAATGAGAACCTCTGCCTTTCCCATCATAACAGGTATATCCTTCCCTGAATACAGGGTCTTTCCCCTGGGATACCTGATGGCTGTAGGGCCATCATGGGTTAGGGCAAGTCTTATCATGGCCTTCAACTCGTCTCCATCCTTTGGTGACATTATAAGGATGTTCGGTATATGTCTCAAATAGCTAATATCAAAGAGACCCTGATGGGTTGCCCCGTCCTCACCAACTATCCCGGCCCTGTCGATTGCAAATATCACAGGCAGACCCTGGAGACAGACATCATGGATTATTGAATCATAGGCCCTCTGCAAGAAGGTTGAATAAATAGCCACGATTGGCCTCAGCCCCTGAAGGGCAACACCAGCTGCGAAGGTCACCGCATGCTGCTCCGCAATCCCCACATCAAAGAATCTATCAGGGAACCTCTCTGCAAAAAGGTTTAACCCTGTCCCCTCCCTCATGGCTGCAGTGATTGCAACAATCCTTTCATCCTTCTCAGCCATCTCCGAGACAATAAGACCGAAGGCCTCACTGAAGGTCATCTCTGACCCCATTGATTCACTTTCACACGGTACAGGGGTCCCTGTGAAATCTTCGTTTCTTTGGGGTGCCCTTACACCTTCAGATACCTCAAAAGGACCTACCCCATGGTAAACGCAGGGGTCCTCCTCTGAGAATTTATACCCCTTCCCTTTTGTTGTTACTACATGGATTAAGGTTGGCTCACGGGCATCCTTTATGCTACTGAGGGTCACTATGAGAAGTTCGATGTCGTGGCCATCTATGGGCCCTATATAATCGAAACCAAGGTCCTCAAAGAGGCCACCAGGGAGGAAAAATCCCTTCATACTGCCCTCTGCCCTCTGGGCAATCCTTGCGACTGACTGTCCTATCTTAGGGATATTCTCAAGAAAGGCCTTTGTCTCTTTCTTAAATCTCTTATAAAATGTGCTCGTCAGCACCCTGTTAAGATAGGATGATAGGGCGCCAACATTCCGTGAGATGGACATCTCATTATCGTTAAGTATAACGATGAGATCCTTCTTAAGATGCCCCGCATGGTTGAGTCCTTCAAAGGCAAGGCCTGCGGTCATTGCACCATCGCCGATTACTGCTATGACCTTATTGGGATTTTGAACCTTGAATCCTGAACCTTGAATCCCTTTAAGGATGTCCCTTGCCACGATGATGCCTGTTGCAGCAGATATGGAGGTGGAACTGTGGCCTGTGCCAAAGGCATCATGGGGACTCTCCTTGAGCCTTGGAAAACCAGAGATACCGCCATATTTTCTGAGGGTATGGAATTCTTTATACCTCCCTGTAAGCAGCTTATGGGGATAGGACTGATGCCCCACATCCCAGAGGATCTTATCACGGGGGGAATCAAATACATAATGAAGTGCTATTGCAAGCTCAACAACGCCAAGATTCGATGCAAGATGGCCACCATTAATCGAGACCCTTTCAATGATAAGGTCTCTTAACTCAGAAGCAAGGATTTTCAGTTCTTCTATCCCGAGGCTCTTTAAATCAGAGGAGACTTTATATCTTCTATCAGCATCTTATTTAAATTATACCAGATATTTAAAGAAGCAGGCATTAGTTGATTTTTATCAATCACTTATGTTAGTTTAAGATCTGGTTTCACTAATTTTATCCTAAGGAGGAGAGATGCCAGGAAAGGCTGCACCAAAGAAGAATCTTTCTGCCCTTAAAAGGGTTAGACAGGCAGAGAAGAGAAGACTCAGGAACAAAGCAGTAAAGACAGCGATCAAGACAGCTACAAAAAAGGTTATCGCTGCAGTTGAAGAAAAAGATAGAGAGAAGGTTCAGAAAGAGTTGTTAGAAGCGACAAAGACTATAAGCCGTGCCGCTTCAAAGGGCATTATCCACAAAAATGCTGCCTCAAGAAGGATATCAAGGCTTACCCTGATCGCCAATAAGGTTCTTAGGGCCGAAGCAGCCTGATAAAGAGATACTCGAGAGGATACCGTCCACCTGAGACCTTAATGGCAGAATCAGCCTCATATAGAAGGCTATAGACCCTATCAAGGTCTTCTATCTTATCTTCCTCTTTCGAACGACTGAAGTACCAGTTCAAGGCACCAAGGATACTGTACGGTTCGGTTGAATCAACGAGTTTCTTTAATATCCTGAAGACCCCTTCCCTATCGTTCCTCTTCATTGCCTCTATCAGGTCAAAGGCGTCATAATCGCCTTCGCTCTTTATGATGCTGGATATATCCATTGAATCTATCTGTCTCTTACCTAAAAGGGCTATCTTCTCAAGTTCTGATGATATGAGACCAATATCCTGGCCTGTGATACCCATCAGGTAATCGATAGCGCCATCTGTCAGGTCGATGCCTTTCTTTAACCCCTTTTCCTTTATCCAGGAAGGCATATCCTGAGGCCGAATATCAACAGATATGATCTTTACCTTTTGGGATTGCATATTGAGGTCAATCTTCTTCCCGAGATAAAGCATGATCAGGACAGAATAAGGGGATGGGTTCGAAACATAGTCACTGATAACTTTTAACTCCTTCTTCTTAATAGACTGGGCATTTTCAATGAACACAAACCTCCTTCCACCAGTAAAGGGCATTGTGTTGAGTATGTCCACGATATTATCCATCGGGGGGCTATCACCATCTTCCATATCTAAGATCTCAAGAGCAAACTCTCGGTTGCCCTCGGGGACGATACTGTATGTATTAAAGATTGCCTCTTTTAATAGAAAGTGGCTGTCTCCGTGAAGGATATATACAGGGGATCTCAGACCCTTCTTTATCTCAGCTAAGTAATGATTAAGGCTCATGGATAGATATTATTAACTCCTGGGAAAGATCTCTCAATGCCTTCTCTATTGCCTTTTCCCTCAAGGCCATCACATCCTGTAGCCTGTCAGCGCTCAAAAAAGAAACAATAAAGGGACCTCCTGATCTGAGATCCCTGACCATCCCTGATGGTGACCTTAGTTTAAAGTCACCGCTAACAACAACCTCATATTCAACAGCAACTCCGACCTTTTCAGATAGGGTTCTCAATTCAAAGGTATTGATACTGCCATAAATCTTATAACCAGAGGATCGATCCACCTTAAAACCCCTCTTTATCAGTTCCTGGGTAAGGATGTCCCGCATCCTGTCATCAATCCCCGGCTCGTAGGTCCTATTAATTATCTGGTCAATAGAGATCGAACGGACTTCCAGCAAGGCTCCCTGACTTGCTGACACTGACCAGCCCTGAACAGTATACCCGCAACTTGCAACTAAGAGGCAAATTATAGCTGTAGCGCCGTGCAGCAATGGAGTAGTAGTATTTAATAAGGGGAAAAATTTATTCCATAATATAGCTGCTGCACTCCTGCGCCGCTGCTCTACTGCTCTACTAATAACCATCAACCACTATATTAACAAGTTTACCCTTAACAACAAAGATATTCTTTATTGTCTTACCCTCAATAAATTTCCTTGTCCTCTGATCATCAAGGACAATCCCTTTTATCCTTTCATCACTGAGACCAGCAGGTATCATAACCTTTGACCTTACCTTGCCATTGACCTGAATAACCAGTTCCAGTTCCTCCTCTGCTGCTATCGTCTCATCCCATTCAGGCCATCTCTGCTCAAGGATACTCGGCTTACAGCCAAGGGCCTCCCATAATTCCTCTGTTATATGCGGGCAGAATGGTGAAAGTAAAAGTAAAGTCGTCACAATAGAATATCTCAGCACATGGAGGTCTTCATCATTATTTCCCTTCTCGAAACCTGAGATTTCATTAACAAGCTCCATCAGTGCAGCAATGGCTGTATTAAAATGGAACTCCCTCTCTATGTCTGTGGTGACCCTTTTTATTGTCTGGTGTGTCTTCCTCAACAGTGAAGACGCCTGGGCTGATATTTTAGATAAGTCAAAAGATTTCTCATCCACCAATCCAGAAATCAGATCCCTATTCTTATAAACAATCGACCATAGCCTGTTTAAAAACCTGTAGGCGCCCTCTACCCCTTTATCCGACCATTCCAGGTCCTTTTCAGGAGGGGCTGCAAAGAGAGAAAAAAGCCTTACCGTGTCAGCGCCGTATCTCTCTATCATTCGGTCAGGGTCAACCACATTCCTCTTTGACTTTGACATCTTCTCTACCCTTCCCCTGATCACAGGGCTACCGCATCTCTTACACCTTTCGTCATGGACATCCTCAGGAAAAAGCCAGCCATGTTCAGGGCACCGGAGGGTTTCCTTGCATACCATGCCCTGGGTCAGGAGGTTTGTAAAGGGCTCATCAAATTCCACGATACCGAGGTCCCTCAGGACCCTCGTAAAGAATCTTGAATAAAGGAGGTGCAATACCGCATGCTCCACTCCCCCTATGTACTGTTCAACAGGCATCCAGTAAGAGATCTTCTCTCTGTCAAGAGCATCCTCATCCTTCCTTGAACAGTAACGAATAAAGTACCAGGATGAATCCACAAAGGTATCCATCGTATCTGTCTCTCTTTTCCCTATCTTTCCGCACCTCGGACAGGGTACTTTCAGAAATTCTTCTGAATCAAGGAGGGGAGAGCCTCCCTTACCAGTGAAACTCACATCTTCAGGAAGTATTACAGGAAGGTCCTCTTCATTTACAGGGACGATCCCGCAGTCTCCACAATACACTACAGGTATCGGCGTTCCCCAGTATCTCTGCCTGGATATGCCCCAATCGCGAAGTTTATAGTTTATAACCCTCTTACCAATGCCCCTTTCTTCTATGTATTCTCCTATCTTTTTTCTTGCCTCATCACTCCTTAGCCCGCTGAAGTGTCCTGAATTGACCAGGATGCCTTCATCTTCATAGGCCGCATTTAGCTCGGAAGGCAACTCCACACTACCTTCAGGCACTATCACGACCTTTATTGGAAGACCGTATTTCTTTGCAAAGTCAAAGTCCCTCTGATCATGGGCTGGTACAGACATGATAGCCCCGGTGCCATATTCCATAAGAACAAAGTTGGCTATGTAAATGGGTATCCTCTCGTTATTCATGGGATTAATTGCGCAATGGCCAGTAAATAAACCCTCTTTTTCCTCCATCTTCCCATATTTCTTTTTAACCTCATCCAGCCTTGATCTATCGGTCACAAGTCTCTCAGAAAGGGGATGTCCCGGTGCAAGGCATACAAAGGTAGCACCCCAGAGAGTATCAGGCCGTGTTGTGAATATCCTTATGCCTTCACTAAATCCATCAACGGGAAAGTCCATCTCAACCCCCTCGCTTCTGCCTATCCAGTTCTTCTGCATCGCTACCACATTTTCAGGCCATCCCTTTAATCTGTCACAGCCCTCTAAGAGTTCTTGGGCATACTCAGTTATTCGGAAGAACCACTGCTCCAGTTCCTTTTGTATAACTGCAGAGTCACACCTCCAGCATCTGCCATCTATCACCTGTTCATTGGCAAGGACGGTTAAGCAAGAGGGACACCAGTTCACAAAGGAGACCTTTTTGTAAGCGAGCCCTCTTTCATACATCTTGAGAAAAAACCACTGATTCCACTTATAGTATTCAGGGTCACAGGTTGTGACCTCTCTGCTCCATTCATAACTCAGTCCCATCTTCTTAAGCTGGTTTTTCATATAGTCGATATTCTCATAGGTCCATCTGGCTGGATGTATGCCCTCTTTGATCGCTGCGTTCTCAGCAGGCAGTCCAAAGGCATCCCATCCCATCGGATGAAGAACATTATAGCCATGCATCCTTTTATATCTCGCTATAACATCGCCTATGGCATAATTCCTCACATGTCCCATATGTATCTTTCCTGACGGATAGGGAAACATCTCGAGGCAGTAAAACTTCTTCCTTTCAGGATCCATATCAGTTTTGAATAGATCCCTTTCAGCCCAGTATCTCTGCCATTTTTCCTCTACCTTTCCTGGAATATATCTCTCCTCCATAACCTCCTCATTAATCTCTATTTTTCATAATCGCACAATATTATACCATGTTATATAATCTTATTATGAGCCTCGATAGTTTATTCAATCCTCGAAGTGTTGCCTTAATAGGGGCCTCCCACAGTGAGGAAAAACTTGGAGGTGTAATCCTTAGGAATCTCCTTGATTTCAAGGGAAGGGTATATCCTGTAAACCCGAGATATGAAGAACTCATGGGGCTAAGATCATATCCCTCTGTCAGGGAGATCCCGGAACCTGTTGATCTTTCCATAATCATCAGGCCGGCTGATGAGGTTCCAGAGATAATAAAAGACCTTGGTGAAAAGACATCCTCTGTGGTAATTGAGAGCGCTGGCTTTGCAGAGGTGGGTAATCTGGAGCTACAAGAAAGGGTAAGAAGTTTTGGAAGGGAATATAAGATTCGTATCCTTGGTCCAAACTGCATGGGTGTAATGAATCCTTACATAGGCCTTGATATTTTTTTCCTTTCAAGGGAAAGGCTTAAAAGGCCAGGAAGGGGTAATATCGCTGTCATCTCCCAGAGCGGAGCGATCCTTAGTTGCCTCATTGGAGAGGTCTCTTCATTAAATAGAGGGCTATCGATTGCTGTTGGATATGGAAATGCTGTTGACATCAATGAGGTTGATCTCCTGGATTACCTTATCGATGATAATAGAACAGATGTGGTTATAGCATACATAGAGGGTCTTACTGATGGAAGGCTATTTGTCAAAAAGGCAGAGGAATTATCAAAAAAGAAGTCTCTACTCGTATTGAAGGCTGGCAAGGGGCCCAGTGGTCAGGCTGCTGCCTTCTCCCATACTGGAAGGCTTGCTGGTCGTTATGAGGTATTCCATTCCATCATGAGACAGTTTAGAATCAAAGAGGTCTCAGATTTTGACGAGCTAATGGATGCAGCAAAGGCACTTTCCTTTCAGAGGCCTGTAAAGGGACACAGGACATGTATAATCACAAATGGTGGTGGTTCAGGGGTACTCGCAGCTGACGAATGTGTGAGACAGGGGATTGAACTCCCTCAATTACCAGAGAAGACAAGGGAGACAGTTAAGGGCATCTTCCCTGATTATTATGGGATCAATAATCCCCTTGACCTTACTGCCCAGGTAAGGGATGAAGATTATGTTACTGCTCTGGAACTGCTCAAGGACGATTTTGACGCCTTTCTCATTATTGCCCTCCCAAATGTCCTCGGAATAACAGAAGAACTCGGTAAAAAAATAGGAAGAATTAAAGAGCAAATAGGAAAACCTGTTGTCGCCTATATAGCCTCAAGCAGGATAACCAGGAGGATTACAACAGCCCTGGAGAGACACAGAATACCTGTATATCCCTCACCAGAAAGGGCTGTCAGGGGATTAAAGGCATTACTTATCAATGATGGTCATCAGGAAATCTAAATCATTGGATTCAAGTTGCCTTTCCAATGAAAAGATTATTAATATAGTAATAATAGAGATTTATTATTTAATCAATGGAAAGATTCAGGGAATTTAAAGATAGGATACTGACGAAGGACTTTCTTGAAACCGTTATAAACAGCATTGACGAAGCCATATCGATTATAGATGCCAGGGATTACTCCATAATCGCAGTCAATAGAAGGTTTCTGGAAGATCTTGGCCGTCAGGAAAAGGATGTCATTGGAAAACCCTGCTATGAGGTGACCCACAGAATTGCTCATCCATGCCTTCCACCATATGACCTCTGCCCCATTAACGATGCAAAGGAAACAGGAAAACATACTGTTGTTGAACATATTCATTACAAGGGCGATGGCTCCAGGTTTTATGTTGAGGTCTCTGCCTCACCTATTAAGGACAGAAAGGGAAAGGTCATTCAGGTTGTACATATTGCAAGGGATATAACAGAAAGAAAAAGGTCGGAGGAGGAACTCAGAAAGTCACACGATGAGCTGAGGAATCTTTCTGCTTACCTCCAGCAGGTCAGAGAAGAGGAAAGGGCAAAGATAGCAAGGGAGATACACGATGAACTCGGTCAGGCCCTTACTGCTATAAAGATGGATATATCTTATCTATTCAAAAAATACAATGACCACTGCTCAGTCTCTGAAAAGGCCAGATCCATCTTCAGGATCATTGACTCGACAATACATGCGATAAAGAGGATAAGCACAGAACTCAGACCTGGAATACTGGATGACCTTGGGCTTATAGCAGCTATTGAGTGGCAGGTGAGGGAATTTGAAAACAGGTGCGGTATAAGATGCCATCTCCGTATTGATCAGGAAGACATTGATATTGACAAGGAATCTTCCATAGCAATATTCAGGGTCCTTCAGGAAAGCCTGACAAATATAGCACGTCACGCCTCTGCTACAGAGGTTTTTATAGGTATCTACGAGGACAGGGATAACCTCCACCTACAGATTAAAGACAACGGAAAAGGGATAACAGAGGATCACATTAAAAATCCTCGGTCCTTTGGGCTTATAGGAATGAGGGAGAGGGTTCACTTTCTTGGTGGAGACATGCACATAAGTGGAAAATCAGGGGAAGGATCAAGGATCGAAATCAGGATCCCTCTTAAGAAGAGGGTTTCGTGACGAGAATACTTATAGCAGATGACCACGCCATATTGCGGAAGGGACTCAGGAGGATACTCCTTGAGATGGATGAGGGATTTGATGCTGATGAGGCATCAAATGGTCATGAGGTTCTGGAAAAGATAAGGGAAAGGGACTATGACCTCATCCTCCTTGATATATCCATGCCTGGGTTGAATGGTCTCGATACCCTTAAGCAGATAAAGGCAGAAAACCCGAAACTGCCAGTCCTTATACTCACCATGCATCCTGAGGAACAGTATGCGCTCAGGGCATTGAAGGCAGGCGCATCCGGATACCTGACAAAGGAGAGCGTACCTGATGAGTTGATGAATGCCATAAGAAAGATACTCAGGGGTGGCAAATACCTCAGCAACTCTCTCGCTGAGAGGCTTGCCTTTGCCATTGATGAAAAAACAGAGAAGTTGCCACACGAGCGACTCTCTGATAGAGAGTATCAGGTATTCTGCCTCATAGCATCAGGTAAAGGCCTTACAGAGATAGCAGAAGCAATGTCCCTAAGTGTAAAAACAGTAAGCACATACAGGTCTAGGATACTCGATAAGATGAAGATGAAGAGCAACGCAGAATTGATACACTATGCCATAAAGAATAAACTCGTGTAAGAATTTTCTTACAGGTTTATATTTAATTTTCTTTCAAAAAAATCAGAAATTCTCTGATAGATTTTCTAATCCATTTTAATTAAAATCGAGATAAATCTATAGGGCATAGAATGGCATTTTTTAATCTGGCAGAGGCAGTAATATTGCAAGCCTTAGAAGATATGTGGAATGAGAGATATTTTAAAGAAAGTATTAATTTTTTCACAGGTGACGGATTTTCTACCTGGTCATCAATCGCTGGTCTTGATGCGTTTGAACAGTACAGGATCCTTCTTATCGCTAGCAGGAGATTAAATGAGATCAGAGATTACAGGCCTTGTTCATAGCTTAAAGAATCCCCTGAATACAATCCGGGGAGCAATAACATTCATAAGAGAGGAATATTCAAACGATAATAATCTCCTAGATTTTACAGGCATCATAGAGGACGAGATAAAAAGCCTTGAGAAACTCATCTACAGACTCTTAGACTCATCGTTTAATACTGTCAGGAAATATGTAGACATAAACAGACTTTTAAGAAAGATCGAGGTGGCCCATACCTTACAGACAATCCTGAAAAACATAGAGACATCCTTTGAATATAATGAGATACCGAAGGTGAAGATAGATGCCTTTCAGATGGAGCAAGTATTGAGAAACATCATTAACAATGCGATTGAGGCAATGCCAGGAGGGGGCAAACTCACTGTAAGGATTCAGATAATGTATTTTAATGTATTTATTGAGGTTGCTGATACGGGGGTGGGGATACACAGGCAGATACTCCCCAATAGAAGATCACCGGGCAATAAGAGGAGGGGGTTTGGGTTATATATTGCCCGGCAGATCCTAAATACTCATGGCGGTAGATTGATGATCAGTTCAAGAGAAAGTGGGGGCACCATAGTAAAGATCCTGATACCTGTGAAAGAAAGGGGACAGAATGGAGGAGAAAAAAACAGTATTAATCGTTGATGATTCTGCAACAGTACGAGACCTTCTCTCTGTCATACTGAGGGGAAAGAGCTTCAAGGTGTTAGAGGCAGAGAGTGGCAATGACGCCTTAAGAAAGCTTAATGGCCATAAGCCTGACATAGTTATAACAGATATCGACATGCCTGATATGAACGGTCTGGATTTTATAAAAAATCTGAAGAATAGGAAGGATTGCAAGGATATCCCTGTAATCGTTTTATCTTCTCTAACACCAGGGGTTGTGGGCATTGAGGGAAAGGAATTAGATATTGCTGAATGGATCGAAAAGCCTTTCAGTCCGAGGCACCTCTTATCAGTGATTAACAGGGTATCGGAGAGATCAATTTAATCCCTTCGAAACTCTTTTAGTTTCAACTCCTTCCTTTTTATCTTTCCACTTATCGTCTTTGGCAGTTCCTCCACAAACTCTATCTTTCTCGGATATTTATATGGGGCTGTACGAGCCTTAACAAATTCCTGTAAGTCCCTCACAAGTCCCTCTGAAGGAGAATACCCCTCCATCAGGACAATAAAGGCCTTAACGACCTCACCTCTTATCTCATCAGGACTGGCTGTAACAGCCGACTCCTTCACAGCGGGATGTTCAATGAGGACACTCTCTATCTCAAAAGGGCCTATCCTGTAGCCTGAGGTGAGGATTATATCATCTGATCTTCCAACAAACCAGAAGTAACCATCCTCATCCCTGTATGCCCTGTCCCCTGTCACATACCATTCTCCCCTGATAGTCTTCTCTGTTGCCTCTGGATTTCCGAGATACTCCTTGAATAGCCCCGCTGGTCTTTCCGGATAGACCTTTATGCCAATATCCCCCTCCGTCCGAGCAGGCAAAGGTTTACCATCCTCATCGATGATATCAACGATAAATCCAGGAACAACAACGCCCATTGAGCCTGGTTTCACCGGAAGACACCGAAAATTTGCAAGCACATTAACCGTCTCGGTCTGTCCATATCCATCGTATATGAAATGACCTGTCTTTTCCTTCCATAATTCTATTATCTCCCTATTAAGGGGTTCTCCAGCTGCAACAAAGTGCCTTACCGGAAGGTCACCCCAAAAAATCTTTGATTTTTTGGAGGCCCCGGTCATGAGGGCATTCCCTCCTGAAAGTATATCCTTAGCTATCATCCTGTAAACGGTTGGAGGTCCGCAGAAGGTCGTTATATTGTATCTCTTCATGATCTCTATCGTAAGATAAGGATCAAATCTTCCCTTTCTGTAAAAGGAGAAAACAGTTGCACCCATATGCCATGGCCCAAAGAGGCTTGACCATGCAGCCTTTGCCCATCCAGGGTCTGACACATTCCAGTGAAGGTCACCGGGTCTCAGGTCAAGCCAGTATCTGCCTGTGATCATATGGGCAAGGGGATATGATGCCTGGGTGTGTAATACCATCTTTGGTGGTCCTGTCGTCCCTGATGTAAAATAGATAATAGCTGGTTCATCCGAGCCAGTCCTATCTCCTGAGAAGGCATCTGCCTTATCCCTCTCCCTTATATAATCCATATCTCCCATTCCCTTACCGATCGTTATGACCATTACATCGTGCTTCCTGATAGTCTCTTCTATCCTTAAGAGATCTTCATCAGTAATGACTATTGCCTTTATATCTGTAGTAGAAACCCTGTATTCTATGTCCTTTGCCGTTAATAGGGTGGTAGCCGGAATAGGTATAGCATTAAGCCTCATAAGGGCAAGCATGATCTCCCACCATTCTGGGATATTCGGTAACATTACTATTACCTTATCCCCCCTTTTAATACCAGCCTTCATCAGGGCACCTGCGCCCTTAGAGGAAAGCACAGTTAATTCCCTGAAAGAATAAATCCTCTCTTTTTCTCCGTCTGTCCAGAAAAGGGCATTCCCATCCCATCTGTCAAACACATCAAGGGGAAAAGAGAATTCTTGAGGGACCTGAAGGTGAAATCTACTGTATTCCACCCTGTAATCCATCATATTCGGTTTCATAACTAAATAATAACACAGATAGTTGAAATTCTTTCTTGACAAACCCTGAAAAACTATGATAGAAATTCACATCATCAAAAAAAGGAGGCCATGGCATGAATCCAGAGAATCTGAGGTATCATAAGGAACACACATGGGTCAAGGTGTCAGGTAAAAGGGCTACTGTAGGGATTACAGATCACGCGCAGGAGGCACTCGGTGATATAGTTTATATCGATCTCCCCGAGGTAGACGCAACAATTGAGGCAAACAGTGAATTTGCAGAGATAGAATCAACAAAGGCAACATCATCTGTTATTTCCCCTGTCAGTGGTACTGTCATTGAGGTCAATGAAGACCTTGCAGAATCCCCTGAGATTATCAATGAAGACCCCTATGGAAAAGGCTGGATTGCAGTCATTGAGATGGACAATGAATCCGAGCTTGATGATCTCATGGATGCCTCGGAATATGAGAACTATCTCGAAGAAGAGGGGACATGAGGATTATAATCTTAGGAGGTGGTCCAGCCGGTTATGTTGGTGCATTGAAGGCTGCCCAGCTTGGGGCTGAGGTAATCGTTATTGAGGATACAGAGGTTGGGGGAACCTGTCTTAACAGGGGCTGCATCCCAACAAAAACCCTCATAGCATCATCAGAGGCACTCAATAAGGTTAAGAACTGTGAAGATTATGGTCTTGAACTCAATGGCTCGGTTTCTCCAAACATTCAGAAGATTATAGAGCGAAAGAATAAGGTCATATCTATTCAGGTGAAGGGAATAAGGTCTCTCTTCAAGAGCTGGGGAGTAAATCTTATTGAGGGCAAGGGTATGCTCCTCAGTCCAGAAAAGGTTGAGGTTGAAAAGAGGGATGGCACAAGAGAGGTACTGGGCGCAGACAGGATTATAATAGCCACAGGCTCAAGGCCAGCCCAGATACCAATCTTTCCCTTTGATGGGGAAAGGATACTGTCAAGCGATGATGCCCTTAATATCAAGGAGATACCCAAGAGCCTTCTGATAGTTGGAGCCGGTGTCATAGGGTGTGAATTTGCCTGTATATTCAGTGAGTTTGGAACAGAGATAACTATGGTTGAGATGTTACCAAGGGCAGTATCAACAGAGGATACAGAGATCTCTGAACTGCTCGAACGGGAATTAAAGAAAAGGAAGATAAAACTCTTCACAGGCGTTAGCGTAAATAGGGTAGAGGGATTAACGGATGGTATTCATTCCTATCTATCGGATGGTAAGGAGATAGTAACAGAGAAGGTCCTTGTGTCAATTGGAAGGGCATTGAATAGCGACAATATTGGGCTTGAAGCTATAGGTGTTCGCAAAGGATCAAGAGGCGAGATAATAGTCAATGAAATGATGGAGACAAACATAAGCGGCATCTATGCTGCTGGAGATGTAACAGGAGGCATCCTTCTTGCCCATGTTGCCTCAAGAGAAGGGATTGTGGCTGCCATTAATGCCTGTGGGGGAAATGCAAGAATGGATTATTCGGTAGTTCCAGCTGCCATATTCACATCTCCTGAGATAGCCTCAGTAGGTCTTCGGGAGTATCAAGCTACTGAAAGGGGTATCAATATCAGGACTAGTCACTTTCAATTCAGGGCACTTGGAAAGGCTCACGCAATGGGAGAGATCTCAGGCTTTATAAAGATCATTGCAGATGCAGACAATGACAGGGTCCTGGGATGCCACATTATAGGACCCCATGCCTCGGACCTGATCCATGAGGTGGCCCTGGCAATGAGGACAGGTATTAAAGCAAAGGATATTGCTGAGACAATCCATGCGCATCCAACCCTTGCGGAAGGTATAATGGAGGCTGCTGAGGATGTCCACGGAGAGGCCATTCATGTACCCAAGAGATAAGGTATGCCCCAACTGACAGCTGAATCGAACTGGGTCACCCAGTCAAGGAAAAAGAATCCTGAGACCTTCTCAGAACTCGATACCTTCTTGAGGGCTATAGACAGGTTTTTTAACATCGATAACCTTCCCATATCAAAGGAAGACCTTACCAATAGAAACTTTTACCATGAGCTTGTGGCAGTTAGAGAGGTCATACTGAGGATCGTGAGTCTCCTTGAGACGGTTATCCCGGAAGGAAAGAGGAACGCATACTGGTTCCAGAAATTCGCCCAGACAAAACTATTATCAGACAGAAAGAGAGACGCCCTCAGGGATGAACTCTATAAACAGGATACACCTGAAAAAAGCATTCTCTTGCTTTATGATTCCTTTATCAATCTTAAAGGATTGGTGTCTGATCTTATAAAGACTGAACACATCCCCCTGATGACCTTCAGTAACATTGGACATCTTATAGGTAAGGATATTGGTGAAAATGTCTTCTTTAACCCCTTCAAAAGGGACATAAACCCTGATATAGATGTCATAGACAATAGAGAGGTCTCGAAGGTTGTCAAGTCTATAACTGATAAGGAGATAAAAAAATATATATCCTTCATGTTATTGTATCTCTTCAGACTGCTGAGATATCTGCGGAGTGTAGATAATTCCCAGAGGTTTGGCTCTATCGGTGCTGCATCAGTGGTACTCATCCTCCTCAGATCAGAGATAGGGGTTTTCAGGAACTATCTGGAAAGGGTTAGCGGTTCCATTAAGGATGAAAGCCTTTTAACGTTATTCAGGGCAATTGGTTATCAATTTGCAATGGAATCAAAAAGGGTTTATGAACAGGAATTAAGGGAGATCTTCAGGAACAGATCGACCTCCTATATTAAGGCCAAGATAGAAAACAGCCATGGCATACTGAAGAACCTCACAGAGCAGAGTATTATTCAGACAGTTCAATTTTTTGCTCCCTCTATTAAGGGTGAGGACATATTTGAGAGCTTTATAACGAAGCTTGAACAGTCGTTGCGACTCAGGGATGATGTTATAATACTTCATAGATTTCTGGAACTCCTTGAGGGTTCTAAATCAATGAAGGAGAGACAAAGGGTCTTTGATGCAATGATAAACTATATGCTATATTTCCAGAGTTTCACCTTCAGGCTCTTAAGATACGAAGACTATGAAGGATTCTCGGCGTTCTTTGACAAGGTCTTGTCTGCAGGGAGGGATTTAAGGGAAAAGAATATCCAGAATCTCCTTGATGAGGTTCATAGATTCAGGATCTTTGTGGAAACCTGTATAAGGCAGATCTCAAATAGGGCAGAACTTTCCAACAGCCAGCCGGACATGGAGAAGATTGAAAACAGCATAAGGCAGTATCTATAATACATCCCGCTGATCGTTGTGGGTAATCCATTAAAAGGAGGATGAAATGGGACGGATAATCGATATCAGGGCTATGGAGATACTTGATTCAAGGGGTAACCCTACTGTTCAGGTTGAGGTTTTCCTCGAAAGCGGTGTAGCTGCAAAGGCTGCTGTACCATCAGGTGCCTCAACAGGAGAGAGGGAGGCCCTTGAAATAAGGGATGGTGGAACGAGATTTCATGGTAAAGGTGTCTTGAAGGCTATCGAAAATATAGAAAAGGAGATAACACCACATCTTATAGGCCTTGAATCAACCGATCAGGTCCAGATAGACAAATTGATGATAGGGCTTGATGGCACAGAGAATAAATCAAGACTTGGTGCAAATGCGATCCTTGGCATATCAATGGCAATCTGCAGGGCATCCAGCATTGAAGCTGGGTTGCCCCTTTACAGGTATATAGGCGGCTCCAATGCAAAGCAACTCCCTGTCCCTATGATGAATATCCTCAACGGTGGTGCCCATGCCGATAACAATCTCGATATACAGGAGTTCATGATTATGCCTGCAGGGTTGCCTGACTTTTCCTCTTCCCTCAGGGCTGGTGCAGAGGTATTTCATTCCCTGAAGTCAATACTTAAGAAAAAGGGATTAAACACCGCTGTTGGTGATGAGGGTGGCTTTGCCCCTGACCTCAAGAACAATGAGGAGGCAATAGGATTGATTATCCAGGCTATTGAGGCAGCCGGTTATATGCCGGGTAGGGATATATTTATAGCCCTTGATGCAGCTGCCTCTGAATTTTACTCAGGAGGATATTATAGATTTGAGGGCAAGGACATGACCTCTTCTGATATGATCTCCTATTATGAAGGTCTAATTGAGAAATATCCTATCCTTTCGATTGAGGATGGATTATCAGAGAAGGACTGGGATGGCTGGAAGGAGATGACAAATACACTCGGGAAAAGGGTTCAGTTGGTAGGAGACGACATCTTTGTAACCAACACAAGAATACTGAGGGAAGGCATTAAAAAGGGCATAGCTAACTCGATCCTCATAAAGCTCAATCAGATCGGAACAGTGACAGAGACCCTTGATGCAATTGAGATGGCCATGAGGGCTGGGTATACCGCCGTCATCTCTCATAGATCAGGGGAGACAGAGGACACGACCATTGCTGACCTTGCTGTTGCATGCAATACAGGTCTTATAAAGACTGGTTCCCTCTCAAGGAGTGAGAGGATCGCAAAATATAACAGGCTCCTTGAGATAGAAAGGGAACTATCTAAATCAGCACTATACAAAGGTAAAGACTCGTTGTATAATCTAAGCTATGAGTGAATTGAGGAGACAGGTCATCTCTGAGGTAAAGAAGAGGAGGCTTATCTTCCTCACCTTATCAATATTGACCTTTATCTATGTGTGCATAATCCTTGTATTCGGAGACTCCGGCCTGATTAAGTACATGGAGATGAAGGAAAAGAAGGCCAGACTCGAAAGGGAGATCAAGGAGATAGAATCAATGAATTCAGAACTGAAAAGGGAACTCCAACTTCTCAAGGAAAACCCCTTTTATATAGAAAAACACGCACGAGAAGAGTATCGAATGGCAAGGCCTGACGAATACATCTTTATGTATGAGCGGTAAGCCCCTTTACGTCACCTTTTTATGGCATATGCACCAGCCCTATTACAAAGACCCATTTACAGGTCTGTATAGACTGCCCTGGGTCAGACTCCACGGTACAAAGGATTACCTTGATATGGTAAGGATCCTGAGGGATTACCCTGATATAAAGCAGAACTTCAATCTTGTGCCATCCCTTCTTGAGCAGATAATAGATTATGCACAGAATGATGCAAGGGATACCTTTGTGGATCTGACATTAAAAGAGGCCTCTGAACTGAATGAAGACGAGAAGGTATCTCTCCTTGAAAACTTCTTCTTCGCCAACTGGGAGACCATGATAAGGCCCATCCCCAGATATAATGAACTACTCATTAAGAGGGGGGTAAGGGCATCGAGGTCAGAACTGAAACGAAGGATAAGATATTTTTCTGAGTCTGATTTCCGTGACCTCCAGGTCCTCTTCAATCTTGTCTGGATTGACCCTGTGCTGAGAAAGGAAGACCCTTTCCTGTCTCATCTTGTTGATAAGGGGAGAGACTTCACAGAGGAAGAAAAAAAGGGAGTTATATCGAAACATTATGATATCCTGAAAAGGATCATCCCTGAATACCGAGAACTTTATGAAAAGGGTCAGATCGAGCTATCCACAACACCCTTTTACCATCCCATACTACCCCTACTTTGTGACACAAACATTGCCCGCATATCAAGCCCTGAGATAAGACTGCCTAAAAGATTCTCCTTTATTGAGGATGCAAGGGCACAGATCAGGAGCGGTATTGAGTTCTTTGAGAAGGTCTTTGGCTTTAGACCCGCAGGCATGTGGCCATCCGAGGGATCTGTCAGTGAGGATGTAGTGAAGATGATGGGATCTGAGGGCATAAAATGGATCGCTACAGACGAGGAGATCCTTGCAAGGTCTTTAAGGATTGCCCTGAGGGGACATTCTGGCAGCCTCATTAATCCTGAGACGCTATATTCGGTCTATGAATATGAAGGTGTCTCTATCATATTCAGGGACCATAAGCTCTCGGATCTCATCGGGTTTGTTTATTCCCAATGGGATCCAAAAACTGCTGCGGAGGACCTGATAAATCGACTCAATCATATTCATTCCTCCCTTTCTGATTCAGATCCCCATATCGTTCCGATCATCCTTGATGGAGAGAATGCCTGGGAATATTACAGAAATGATGGTCATGATTTCCTGAATTATCTCTATGAAGGCTTGTCAAAAAGCGACAGGCTCAGGGTGGTAACCATATCAGAATATCTAAAGATAAAAACCAGTGTTTCACCTCTTCATGAAATACACCCTGGTTCGTGGATAAATGGAAACTTCAATATATGGATAGGGCATGAAGAGGATAATACCGCATGGAACTACCTCCTTGAAACAAGGCAGTCCCTTGATCTATATAAGAGAGCTAATCCTGAAAGGGATGTTTCTTCTGCCTTTAAAAACATCTACATTGCAGAAGGGAGCGATTGGAACTGGTGGTATGGTGATGAGCATTCAACAGAGAATGCAAAAGACTTTGACGAACTCTTCAGGCTAAATCTAATGAGGGTTTATAAGGATATAGAAACCGAGATACCCCCTTTCCTCTATGTGCCAGTCTTGAAGGAGGACAGGGCAACAGAACCCTCAATAGGCATAAGGGGCTTTATATTCCCTAAGATAGACGGGATGATGACGAGTTACTATGAGTGGTATCAGGCTGCATATATTGATGTTGCAAGGACAGGTGGAAGCATGCACAGTTCCGAAAGTCTTTTAACGAGGGTCTATTACGGCTTTAATCAGGATACACTTTTCATAAGAATAGACCCTTCTACCCCCTTTTCAGAATTCCCGGAATCCTCAGCCATTGCCATAGAGACAATAAGACCCCATGGGTTCAGGATCTATATTCCCTTAAAACAGGGTAAGGCAGTACTTTACAAAAGAGGGGAAGCCAGTCATGAGAAGGGCTGGTTAGAGGTTAAGGAAATTACTGATTATGCGATAAATGATATACTGGAATGTGCTATATCATTTAATGACCTGATGGCAAAAGAAAGGGAAGAGATAGACTTCTTTATAACGGTCATTAAAAACGGAGAAGAGATAGAGAGATCTCCCTGGAGGGGATATATATCCGTTACCGTTCCAACCCCTGATTTTGAGGCGATGATGTGGTATTAGAATGTAGAGCAGTAGAGCATAGTGCAATAGTGCGACAGTGCGACAGTGCGACAGTAAAACTTCGTGCGACCGCGCGAAGTTATCAAACGGTCGCACTATTGTGCCTTCTGTTCTACTGCTCTGCTGCCCTAATCTGGGCTTCTCCTCATAGTAATACCCTATTTCTTATAGGCAAAGAATCCTCTGTCATAGGTGTTACAAGGGAATACAGGGTTAAGGATAACGAATCCCTGATCGAGATAGCAAGGATGTTTAAACTCGGTTACAATGAGATAGTGGATGCAAATCCTGGACTTGACCCTTTTGTGCCAAAGAATGGTTCATCTGTGCTCATCCCCTCCTCCTGGATACTTCCAGATTCAGATCGTGAAGGCATAGTGATCAACATATCAGAGATGAGGCTTTATTATTTTTATAAAAAGACCTGGAAAGAAGATTCCCGTAAGCCAAAAAGACCTGGTATCCAGTATTATGTAAGGACCTATCCTATCGGCATAGGTGATGATGGATATGAAACACCAACTGGAAGGTTCAGGATCATTGAGAAGATAAAGAATCCATCGTGGCATGTCCCTGAGTCTATAAGAAAAGAGAGACCAGAGTTACCAAAGGTCGTCCCTCCGGGGCCTGACAACCCTCTTGGAAGCCATGCCCTGAGGCTATCCCTTGGCAGTTACCTTATCCATGGCACCAACAGGCCATGGGCAGTTGGAAGAAAGGTAACTCACGGCTGTTTAAGGCTATATCCCGAGGATATACCTGAATTGTTTGAAATGGTGCCTGTAGGCACACAAGTAACTATTGTGAGACAACCTGTTAAGGTAGGGCTTGATAATGGAAGGGTGTATATAGAGGTCCATCGGGACACGGACATCTTTAAAACCAATGATGAATATCTAAACGAGGCTATTCGCTTACTCAGAAAAAAAAGGATAATAGGCCTTGTTAATTCTGAAAAACTCTATCAGGCAATTACCGAAAAAAAAGGCATTCCTGTAGCCATTTCGGAATAGACTAAATAAAGATCCTGAAGAGGAGGTAGGTGACTATAGATCCCATAAGTCCGCCAAGGATCACCTCCCAGGTCGTATGGATCTTCTGGACAACCCTGCTTGCTGCAACTGCAGAGGCAAGGACAAAACACAGAATAGACGCCATAAAACTACCTGTTGTAAATGTAACGATCACCCAGATTGAAAAGGCCAGGGCAGCATGGCCGCTCGGCAAACCACCCCTCAAAGGAGTCCCCTTTCCCATATATGCCTTTGTTATAACCACAAGGATCAGGACAAGGACAAGGGCTATTATTGATACCTCCTCTTCTGAGTGCCTTGCAATATAAAACCCCTCATGGAACCACCTCTTGAAATAGGGCATCAATATGATGTAGCCCACAATTGCGGCACCAAGGGCTGTTATAAGGACAGCGCCAGCTGCAACATCCTTCGCAATCCTTGCCTTTTCAGTTCTTTCAGGGGAAAGAAGGTCAGTAACAGCCTCGATAGCTGTATTGAGGAGTTCTGCAAGGATGACCATTATGGTAACGATGGAGATTATAAGAAAGTCCTGTCTGGATATTCCAATAACATAGCTTATAATCAGAACAGAGGCTGCTGCGTAAAGATGGTAGCGGAGATGTCTCTCTGTCTTCGCGCTGTGGAGTATCCCCTCAATCGCATAATTGGTGCTCTTAATCCATCTCTTTAAGGGCATCCTGGAGTTCCTTTTCCTTTCTCTTCATCTTGATTGCCTGATACCTGTTATGTTCATGATCATAACCAAGGAGGTGTAAAAAGCCATGTATAAGGAGCCTCCTGATCTCTTCATAATTATCAACCCCGTATTCGGCCGCCTGTCTAATAGCTGCATCAATATTTATTACAATATCACCTATCGGTAGAAAGGGTATCCTTGGCTGTCCTCCACCAACAGGGATGTCCCTGAACGAATTGTAAATGGGAAAAGAGAGGACATCCGTTGTCTTTCTCTTGCCCCGAAAGGTGCTGTTAAGCCTCTCCATCTCTCCGTCCTTCACAAGGAGTATGCTTAACTCAGCATTTGAGAGGTTAAAGGATTTAAGAAGAAACAGGCAATCCCTTTTTAATCTCCTCTGATAGCCCCGAAGTCCTGTGTTGTTCCTTATCAATACCTTCATGACCCTTTGTGGATTCCTTGCTAAAATCGAAACCTGGATAATCTATCCTTTTGTGGAGGATGCCTGTGAGCAAATAGGAGAAATGTCTCTTTATCTCAAAGATATCCTTCAGTGTCAACTCACATTCATCGAGCTGTCCCTCAAGGAATATACGGTTTATTATCCTTTCCACAAGGGCGGAAACCCTTGCTGGGGTTGGATCTGTAAGTACCCTTGAGGCAGCCTCAACAGCATCAGCCATCATCACAAGGGCAGCAACCCTTGTTTGAGGTTTTGGCCCGTGATACTTGTATTCATCCTCGGGTGGCATGTGATCAATATCAAGCTCCTTAGCCTTCTGGAAAAAATAGGTTATCAGGCTTGTACCGTGATGTTGCTGAATTATATCGATCACAGGCTGGGGTAGCTTATACTGCCTGGCCAGTTCAATGCCCTCTTTCACGTGCGACACAATTATCATACTGCTCATATGGGGTGTCAACCTTTCGTGTTTGCTGACAGCAGTTGTCTGATTCTCCACAAAGTATTCAGGCATCCTGATCTTCCCGATGTCATGATAATAGGCACTTACCCTAGCAAGGAGGGGATTTACTCCGATCGCCTCTGCTGCAGATTCAACAAGGGTGCCAACTATAACACTATGATGATATGTACCAGGGGCATTGATCATTAAGGACTTCATAAGTGGATGATTCAGATCCAGTAGCTCAAGAAGGCTTATGTCTGTAGTTACATTGAATGAATACTCAAGGAGAGGCAAGATTATCGAGACAATAGCAGAGACTGTTAGCACTGAGGAGGCAGCAAATATTAGAGCCAATCCAGCCTTAACAGTTAATAGCTCGCCTTTAAAGAGGAGAAGAATTGCTGAGGTTATTACATTGGCAATACCAACATACAGGCCTCCCTTAAGTAGATCAGACCTCTTCTTGCACCTTATTACACTGAAGGACGCCACAAGACTTCCTACAAATATATATATGGGGAACAGGGCATCCTGTAGCCACAGACCAGAAAGAAGGCTTATAGTAAATGAGAAGAATATGGATGTATGGAAATCAAAGAGGAGCGTCACCAACATTGCACCTGCCGGGATAGGGATCCCGAATATGGCACTTTCCACAGGTAAAGGACCGAACCCACGGATCAGATTCTCAAGGATATAATGGAAGAACCTTCCAAGGGTCATTGTGCCAACAATCATCACCCCTAAAAGCACAAGCATATTGTATTTCTTCATGTACTGGGGCTTATATCTGAGTATGTCCCTGTAAAGGATAGACAGGAGGACAGAGGAAACAAGAAACCCGCCAAGGATCGTGCCAAAGGTAATGCTGGTCTGGATTGATATAGCTGTAAGGAGACCAAAGATTACTAAAAGGCTATACCTTTTAATCCCCTTCTCCTCTATCTCCTCTGATGTCTTATTCTTTTGAGGGATTGCCCTGCTGGGCTTCGCTTCCCCGTTTTTCGTATCTTTCATAGGCCTTCACGATCTCCTGAACGAGCCTGTGCCTCACTACATCCCTTTCAGTGAAGTATATGAACCTTATCCCCTCGATACCCTTAAGGATATTCTCTATCTCCACAAGGCCAGATACCTTTCCGTGGGGAAGATCTATCTGCGTCGTGTCTCCTGTTATAACCGTCTTTGAATTAAAACCCAGTCGGGTAAGATACATCTTCATCTGCTCTGATGTGGTATTCTGTGCCTCATCGAGGATGATGAAGGAATCATTGAGGGTCCTGCCCCTCATAAAGGCAAGGGGTGCTATCTCTATTATTCCCTTTTCTATCAATTTCCCTGCCTTTTCAGCATCCATCATATCGAACAGGGCATCATAAAGGGGCCTCAAGTATGGATTCACCTTCTCATACATATCTCCAGGTAGAAAACCAAGTTTCTCACCGGCCTCGACAGCGGGTCTTGCCAGTACGATCCTGCTAACTTCCCTCTTCAAGAGGGCATTAATAGCCATGGCCATGGCAAGATATGTCTTGCCAGTTCCAGCTGGCCCTATACCTATAACAATGTCATTAGTCTTTATAGCCTCAATGTACTGTCTCTGAACCTCTGTCTTTGGTACAATGAACCTCTTCTTTGATGCGACCGATATATTATTCGCAAACAACTCCCTTAAGGATAGCTCCGTATCAGGTGTGGCAGATTGGATAGCAAGACGCAGATCCTCGGCACTGAGACTGAAACCCTCCCTATTCAGAGATCTTATCTCATTGATAAGATTGATCGCCCTGCTGGTCTGTTGCTCATCACCCTGAATGAATATCTTATTACCCCTTGAGCTTATAGTGATATTCAGGCAGTCCTCAATGACCTTCAGGTTCTTATTCAGTCCGGTGTATATAAGGGAAAGCTCCCCTTCCTGATCAAGTTCTAATTGTGTCGTAACCGTAACTTAAACCCCATCCTTTCAAATTACTTTTTCACTGCAAAGGCGCTAAGCCCTTCGCTTTTGCTGAGCTTTATTGCAAAGAGGTCAGCCTCTCTCTTTGTCTCGAAATCACCGATCCTGACCTTATAGAGACTGCTCCCCTTTTTCGACTCCTTAGCTATGTATATATTATTATACCCTTTTTTCTCGAGTCTTGTCTTTAATATATCCGCCTCCTTTTTATCCTTAAAGGCACCAGCCTGAACAGCATAGATTCCCTTTTGAGATATTTCACTGACGGATTCCTCCTGTTTAGGTCTCAATGGCTGAACCTCTGTCTTTACATCTCTCTTTTCAACATGCTTTTTTTCATCAGGCCGTAAACCCTGGACTCCAGAATCAGGGCTCTGGGGCTGGGATTCGGGATTATACTGAAGCATCTCCTTACCTTCGATTTTCTGCTCCCCTGGGGTATGGGAAACTACCGCACTTTCGATCTTCCTATCCTCCGAGCTAATAGAAGCGGTCCTGGTTGATTGGGCAGTTCTACTACCAACGATATAACCTGTAACAAAGCCTATCGTGATTGAGGATACAACAACTATTATCAGATATAATCTATTTGCAATAGCCTTGTTCATCCTCTACCTCAGGATAAGCATAGCATCACCATAAGAAAAAAATCTATACTCCCTTGATATGGCGAATCTATAGGCATTCATGAGGTTTTCCCTTCCGCATAAGGCAGACGTCAAAAAGAGGGGGGTGGATCTTGGAAGATGGAAATTCGTTATCAACCCATCAATGACCTTGAATCTATATCCTGGAGAGATAAAGATGTCTGTCATCCCCTTAAAAGAACCATTATGAGCCTTCCCCTGGATACCACTGAAAAAGCCCTCAACCGCCCTTGTGGTGGTTGTTCCAACTGCAAAGACCTTTTTTTGAGCAGACTTTGTCTTCTCAATAGCACTGATAACATCCCTTCCTATCTCAAAATATTCAGGCTCCATCCGGTGCTCCTCAACCTCCTCTACCTTCACGGGTCTGAAAGTCCCTATGCCAACATGAAGGGTGACAAACCTTACCAGGACGCCCTTTGCCTTAATCCTCTCTATGAGTTCATGAGTAAAATGGATACCCGCTGTGGGTGCCGCTATTGAACCTGTAGTCTCAGCAAAGACTGTCTGATACCATTCCCTATCCCTCTCGTCAGGTCTTCTCTTTATATAGGGTGGTAATGGCATCTCTCCGTGCTGCCATAACCTTTCAATAAAATCCCCATCACATTCAAAGATAGCGATCCTTCCATCTTCTATATGAGCAGAAAACCCCTCTGATATGGAAATATGACCTGTAAACCTGTCCCTGCAGAGTATCTCCCATTTAAGAGGGGCCACCTCTCTAACGAGGAGGAATTCTATCTTTCCACCAGTATTCTTCCTACCTGTTAGTCTCGCTGGGAATACCTTTGTGTTATTTAGAAGAAGGAGGTCTCCTTCTCTCAGGTAATCGGGGAGATCGAAAAAGAATCTTCCCTCTATCCTGCCATCCCTGTCCATCACAAGGAGTCTACAGTGATCACGGGGTTCAACAGGTTCCTTAGCGATCAGGGATTCTGGCAGGGAGAAGTCGAAATCACCTACCTTCATATTGCCTTATCTCGGTGCCTGGATAAAAGAATGATAGTATCTCCCGATAGGTCTTACCCTCGGCTGCCATCTGCAATGCGCTCCACTGGCAGAGACCAACGCCATGGCCATATCCCCTACCCTCAAATACTATAAAGTCACCATCTTCCTTAACCTCAAAATATGTGCTGGGAAGTTTATTCCAACCCAGGAGTTTTCTCAGTTCAGTTGCCTTTATAAGCCTTTCTCCATTGTCTGTCTTTATGGCAATCTCCTTTGCCCTACCTGTAGATGTTCTGCTCCTTATCTCAAGACCCTTTATTCCTTTAAATTTGAGAGCCTCTTCAATCTCAGAGAGGGCTATCCTCTTCTCCCAGATCCAGTACGGGGATAGATCGCATCTTGAGTCAACAGACCTCATATATGGAATCTTTTTTCCGAAGACCTCTTCAGGCTCTTCGGTCCTTCCACCACATGTGGAATGATAAAGGGCCTCTATGGGCCTTCCGTTGTATGTCAATATCTCCCCCTCAGTAGCACGAACAGCAAGGGTTACCTTAAATTGAGAGTTATTGCCATTATACACCTGATGAAGCACCGATGATGTAAGGTGATAGATAGTCTCCTGATTTGACATGGCTTCCTTTTTGTAGACAGCATAAGTCCTTGCAATAACAGCCTGTGCCTTAAGCGCCTCAAGTTCCCAGTCTGTACCAACCTCGGCTGCCACGACCCCCTCCACATAATCCTCAAGGGAGAGTTCATTCACCACATAGAGACCTTTTTCTCCTCTCCAGACCTCAATCTGACCCGAGTACCTGACACCGCTGCCAAAGAAATCGCCTTTTACATCTCCGAGCAGAGCTATCTTCTCATTCCTGTCAGGAACTAAATTAAGTCCCTCATTCTGTATAAGCACCCTGATGGTTGACTTTGAATCTTCCTTTAGTGTGCCAGGATATACAGGTGAATAAGAGAAAAACAAGAAAAGTAAGATAATAACAAGGATTTCCCTCAGCCTCATCCTACTTAAACCTACCAATAAGCCACAGGATAAGGGTTATCAATATGCTCAGCAGGATACTCGTGGCAAGGGGGAAATAAAGGGTAAAATTCTTTCTCTGAATAATAATGTCTCCAGGTAACCTTCCAATATAGGGTATCTTTCCGGATAGAAGAGAGAATGCCCCGATCACGATGATGACAATACCCAGAAGGATCAGGAACTTCCCTATGATGATCTCTGGCCTCATGTGCAACTGCCTCTATTACTGGACATCGAGCTTGGAACCCTCTCTCTCATGGAAAATATACAGCCACAGTACTTCTGTCTGTAGAGTCCGAGTTCCTTGGACAAACCTATGTTCTGCCTGTACCCAACCCTGAAGTCTTCCACATAAAAATCAATCGAATAAGTTCTTTCCAGTTCCCTCCCGATTTTTATGATATGGTCAAACTTCTGATAGGGGCTGACAAGAAGGGTAGTTGTAAAACCATCAAGGCCCATCTTCTTTGCAGTGATGGCTGTTTCTTCAAGCCTCATACTGTAACAACGGATACACCTGAATTCATCATTCCTATTCCTTCTTAAAAACTCATCTTGCCCAAATCGGTCTATAAATTCTATCTCCAATCCCCATAGCTTCTCAAGCCTTTGTAATGAGTCAAGCCTGCGGGAATACTCTTCCTCAGGATGAATATTGGGATTAAACCATAATCCCTTAACATCTATCCCCTTTGATAACAGACTCTTAAGCGGATAGAGACTGCAGTTAGAACAGCACATGTGCATTAGAATTTTCACATTTTATTATATAATAGAAAGGCATTAATAAAAAACTCCCTGAGTCTCATAATAGACGATTCGGCATATCGAAAAAGATAAAACACACTGCTGTCCAAAATAAAGTGACAGAGGTTATTTAAATGGGCATAAGACCTCAAAAACACAAAAGAAAGCGGGCACCCCAAAAAGTCGAAGATTTTTTGGGGACCCCAGTAGCGACGGGATTTTATTTAAAGATAGGATGAGGTTATGAATGTCTTTTGAGATTATTTTATGGTGATAATAGGTCATTTAACAGCTTACATTAAGGTGTCGCCTTT
>JBBIPQ010000002.1:0-1460 GCA_037442785.1 Nitrospirota bacterium | reverse complement strand
GGAATATATGAAATACCAGATCAGTATAGTCAATTTTTTCATGCTCGTTGTCCTGGCCTCCCCTGTCTTCTCTCAGGACTTCACCATAAACAGGTTTCACTCTGAAATAACCATCAATAGAGATTCATCCATTGAGGTCAAGGAGACCATAGACGTGGAATTTCACAGACCTAAACATGGGATTTACCGAGAGATCCCATATAGATATACCGATGAACTCGGCAGGACCATAAAGACCCCATTAAAGGTTATCTCTGTTACTGATGGGGTTGGCAAGAAGTGGAGGTTCAGGGTAACAAGGGTTGGTAATGTTATAAATATAAGGATCGGTGATGCAGATAGGTATGTCAGCGGGAGACAAACCTATGTGATTGTATACACGGTGGATAATGCGATACTCTTCTTCGATGATCATGATGAACTCTATTGGAATGTCACAGGTAATTACTGGAAGTCACCAATAAAGGAGGCATTTGCAAGGGTGGAGATTGCAGTAAAGGAGAAGAGTAATGATATTTGGGCTTCATGCTACACAGGTGTCTATGGTTCAAGGGAAAGCCAGTGCGGCTTTGAGACATCTGACAATACCGGAGAATTCTTCACGAGGAAAGAACTCAGGGTAGGGGAGGGTTTCACGATAGCCTTCGGATGGAATAAGGGTCTGGTCTACCCTCCATCTTTATTTAAGAGATTTTTATGGGCGATAGATCTCGGGGAAAACTGGGTATTTATATTTCCCGTCTTTTCACTGGTATTTATGATCAACCTTTGGTACAGAAGAGGAAGGGACCCAAAGATAAGGGAGACTGTCACAGTCATGTATGAACCCCCGAAATACAATCATATACCTCTCACACCTGCAGAGGTCGGCGCGCTTATTGATGAGAAGATGGACGCCCGTGATATCACATCATCTATAGTAGGGCTTGCAGTAAAGGGATATTTAAGAATTGAGGAGATAAAGAAAGAAGGCCTGATACTCGATACGACAGATTATTATCTCGCAAAGCTTAAGGAGCCAGACACTAACCTTAGCACTTTTGAAAAGCTACTAATGGAGCGTATTTTCCCTGGGAAGATTCCGGGTATTCTCGTGTCCGAGATGAAAAATAAATTCTATGTAAATTTGGACATCTTAAAGACCACCCTGTATGATGATCTCGTCAAGAAGGGGTATTTTCTCAAAAGTCCTGAAAAGGTAAGAAGGTTTTTTATGATAATAGGGATAGTCATTGCCTTAGCAGGTTTTTTTATGGCTACAATGCTTGCGCCATTTTTGCAATGGAAGGGTATTTTGGCTGCGTTCCTATCCTCGTTCCCTGTCATTGCATTTTCAAGGGCGATGCCTGCAAAGACCAGAACAGGAGTGTTGACATATTTGGATATCATGGGATTCAGGGAATTCCTGAATCGTGCTGAAAAGGACAGGATAGAGAGGATGGGTGATAAAGATCTCTTCT
>JBBIPQ010000001.1:0-1795 GCA_037442785.1 Nitrospirota bacterium | reverse complement strand
TTTCTTTGAAATGGGAGATGTTGAAGTCGTGATAGAGATTTTTTCTTAAATCCAGTATTATTTGTTTGATATGTTCTTTTACCCTAAACTCCTCACTTTTAGGCACATAAATCGAGCAAGGAGAGTATCTGCTTTTGTTTTTTAGTTAGCTCTGTTTTTAGTTTTTGACCATTGCTTAATTCTATCATCTTTAACTTACTTAACTCTGTAATCAATCCATCAATGCTGTATTTTTTGTTTAACCCAGCATTTTCCATCTTCTTCATTAATCTCATCCTTATCATCAATCCTATAAATAACATAAACAATAGTCCCCTTAAGGTGCTTTCTTTCCTCATATTCGGAGTGTAGCCCTCAAGGTCATTTTTCAGTATGTCAAACCCCTTCTCTACTATGTCTTTACCCCTGTATGTCCTGAGACATTCTTCCCACCCAATATCACCTTTGTATAGAATTATAAATCTACCAAGCCTGTTTATATGCTGTGTCACTGCGTTCCTCCTTATCTTAACCTCTATCCCTTTATTTAGCCTCGTTATCTTGAAATATCTCTTATACTGCCCAGCTATCTCTTCTATCGTGTCCATACCTATCCTCCTGCTCTCCCCATGCCGCTCTATAGCCTCCTTAATCTCATATAGCCTCTTGTAAAATATCTCGCTTTCCCTGTTCTGCCTGCTCGGACTGTAATAACAGTAACCTTTGATTAATCTCTCAGCTATCTTTACCTCTATGTGGCTGACAAACATCGTCTCCCCATTATACATCCTTATCGAGTTAGGGTCTAATAGTTTCTTCTGTACCTTGTTCAGCGCTGCCTTTATTACTTTCATAGAGATAGAGGCAGGTATTATATAACTCATCCCTCTTTCTTCAAGTTCTAAAAGATTTGCTGTGCTGAAAAATCCCCTGTCAAGCACCATGAGACAATCCTTTACCCCATAACCCTCAAGCTTCTTCATTGTGTTCAAAAGGGTGCTTACATCCACTATGCTGCCAGGATAGATTTCATACATCACCGGTATCCCCATCTGCCTGTCAACTATTAATGATACATTTACCTGGGCAAGTCCATCATTATCCCTGTTGTAGCCATACTCAAGTATCCCTATCCCCTTAGAGTAAGAACTAATAGATGTTACATCATAGAAAAATACCTTCTCTGTCTTTAGTTGCCTTATTACCCCCTCACTCAGTTTCATAGGTAAAGAACTGTTGCCAATCTTTTCAAGTAATCTACTTAAACTTTGAGAACTTAAGGCTATATCTGGATTATCTACATAAAGACATGTCCCTTCAAACCATGAACCTATATGCTGTAAAGAAAGAGGATGAACTACCCTGTTTAATACTACCGCTATCAGACTTGTTACTTCCTCTAAGTTAAGATACTCAGACAGGATCTCCTTTATCTTTAGTTCCTGTATTATTGAAAGAAATGGAATAAATTCTCCATAGGAAAAGGCTCGCACCGGGATATGGCTTCTTACCCTTACAGGTCTGCCTTCTTTGTTTTTACCAAGATACCTGCTTTTATGCCGAATCTTTTTGGTCTCTGGATCATAGTAAGGGGTAATCTCATATAGGTATTCCCTATTATTGATGACTTTTATCCGAGTAAATGTCTTCATATGCCTATTTAGGCATATTATAAAAAATCTTTGCCCCCCTGTCAAGTCCTTGATTTTACAATCATATCCCCTTAATGTATACCTATCCTATCCCTCTGTGCCTAAGTTTAGGGAAAGATTAGGTTATACCTTTTCATTTGGGGACTTAAGGGGTTTTCTTCTTA